>NZ_LYSP01000005.1:0-163430 GCF_001728945.1 Pseudomonas sp. ENNP23 | reverse complement strand
AGGGCGGGCTTCAGGCCACCGTCTGTAGCGGCAGCGGATTCGATCCCGGGCGTAGGGTGGACCGCGTTCCACCGGTCCACCATCGGCGCCCGCCGGCAATACCTACGGGTGCCGCGCCAACCTGCATGCGTGGGGTGGGCTTCAGCCCACCGCTTGGCGCCTTGGTCTCAGCGGCGCACCAGCAGCACGCCGGATTCCATGTGGTGGGTGTAGGGGAACTGGTCGAACAGGGCGCAGCGCTCGATGCGGTGGGTGTCGTGCAACTGGGCGATGTTGGCGGCCAGGGTCTCCGGGTTGCAGGAGATATAAAGGATGCGTTCGAAGCGGCGGGTCAGCTCGCAGGTGTCCGGGTCCATGCCGGCGCGGGGCGGGTCGACGAACACGGTGCCGAAGTCGTAGCCCTTGAGGTCGATGCCGGCCAGGCGGCGGAAGGGCCGCACTTCGTTGAGGGCCTCGGTCAGCTCCTCGGCGGAAAGGCGCACCAGGGTCACGTTGTCCACGCCGTTGTCGGCGAGGTTGGCCAGGGCGGCGTTGACCGAGGTCTTGCTGATCTCGGTGGCCAGCACCTGGCGGGCGCGGGTGGCCAGGGGAAGGGTGAAGTTGCCGTTGCCGCAGTACAGCTCCAGCAGGTCGTCCTGGCGCTCGCCCATGGCCTCGAAGGCCCAGGCCAGCATCTTCTGGCACACCTCGCCGTTGGGCTGGGTGAAGGCGCCTTCGGGCTGGCGGTAGCGGAAGGCACGTCCGGCGACGGTCAGTTCCTCTTCCACGTAGTCACGGCCGATGACGATGCGCTTGCCCTTGGAGCGGCCCACCAGGCTCACGCCCAGTTCGGCGGCGAGCTTTTCGGCTTCGGCCTTCCAGGCATCGTCCAGGGGGCGGTGGTAGCAGAGGGTGATCAGCGCGTCGCCCGACAGGGTGGTGAGGAACTCCACCTGGAACAGCTTGAACGACAGCACCTGGCTCGCCTGCCAGCCGGCCTTCAGACGCGGCATCAGCTCGTTGATGCGGCGGCTGGCGATGGGGAAGTCCTCGATCAGCACCGGGGTGAACTTGTCGCCGGCCTCGAACATCGCATAGTGGCGGTTCTCGTTGCCGGTCTCGCGCCACAGGCGGAACTCGGCGCGCAGGCGGTAGTGCTCGCGGGGCGAGTCGAACACCGCCGGTTCCGGCGCATCGAAGGGCGCCAGCAGGGCCTTCAGGCGCGCAGCCTTGTCGGCGAGCTGGGCTGCGTAGCCGGCGGGATCGAACTGCGGGCGGCTCATCAGTGGAAGAACCCCATCTTGATCACGAACAGCACCGCGAGGATCACCAGCGCCGGGCTCAGCTCGTTGAAGCGGCCGGCCAGGGTCTTGACAGCGGCCCAGGCGATGAAGCCGAAGGCGATGCCGTCGGCGATGGAGTAGGTGAAGGGCATTGCCAGGGCGGTGATCAGCACCGGGGCGGCGGTGGTCAGGTCGTTCCAGTCGATCTCGGCCAGGCCCGCGGCCATCAGCACGGCGACGAAGAACAGTGCCGGCGCGGTGGCGAAGGCGGGCACGCTGCTGGCCAGCGGGGAGAGGAACAGCGCCAGCAGGAACAGCACGGCGACCACGATGGCGGTCAGGCCGGTGCGGCCGCCGGCGCTGACGCCGGCTGCGGATTCGATGTAGCTGGTGGTGGTGGAAGTGCCCAGCAGCGAGCCGCCCATGGCGGCGGTGGAGTCGGCAATCAGCGCGCGCCCCATCTTCGGCATGTGGCCGTCGGCGCGCATCAGGCCGGCCTTCTTGGCCACGGCGATGAGGGTGCCGGAGTTGTCGAAAACATCGACGAAGAGGAAGGCGAAGATCACGCTGACCAGGCCGATTTCCAGCGCGCCCTTGATGTCCAGTTGCAGGAAGGTGGGGGCCAGGGACGGCGGCATGGAGACGATGCCGCCGAACTTCGACACGCCCAGGGCGATGCCGGCGAGGGTGACGGCGAGGATGCCGATCAGCACCGCGCCGGTCACCTTGCGCGCCTCCAGGGCGACGATCAGGAAGAAGCCGAGAACGGCCAGCACCGGCTCGGGTTTGGCCAGGTCGCCCAGGGTCAGCATGGTCACCGGGTGGGACGCGACGATGCCGGCCTTCTGCAGGGCGATCAGCGCCAGGAACAGGCCGATGCCGGCGGCGATGGCCGAGCGCAGTTCCAGCGGGATGCTGTTGATGATCCATTCACGGATCTTGAAGATCGACAGCACGAAGAACATGCACGCCGAGATGAACACCGCGCCCAGGGCCACCTGCCAGGTGTGACCCATGTGCAGCACCACGGTGTAGGTGAAGAAGGCGTTCAGGCCCATGCCCGGCGCGAGGGCGATGGGGTAGTTGGCGATCAGGCCCATGACGGTGGAGCCGATGGCCGCCGCCAGGCAGGTGGCGACGAACACCGCGCCCTTGTCCATGCCGGTCTCGCCGAGGATGTCGGGGTTGACGAAGAGGATGTAGGCCATCGTCAGGAAGGTGGTCAGGCCCGCGAGGACCTCGGTGCGCACGTTGGTGCCGTGCGCCTTGAGTTGGAACAGTCTCTCCAGCATGTGTGCTCCCCGTGACGTCTGCGCGTCGTGTTGGCCCGGACTGCAAGCAGTCAAGCACAGCGCCTGCGGATGGGCGCCGTTTCTGTCTGCCCGGCAAAAAAGGCGCGCATCATATCAGCTCGCCCGGTGCCGGAGCAGGCCTTGGCGGACGGACTGCCGGTCATCTCCGGACCCGTGGGGCGCTGCCCTCGGTGCAGCCGATCGCGCTGGGCCGGGGTGGGGAGCAGCCACATTCACAAGTCGGTGACCAGCGGGGTGCTCACCCCGCTCATCGCAACTGCGGCCGCTGGCCATGGTGAGCATCCGCAAGCCGCTGGTGGTGCACACGCGGGCCGGCCGAACCGGGTGCGACGCGATGACTCTTGCGAGGGCGAAATCTTTCTGACCGCGTGGACAATTTTTCCTTGTGCCGGCTCGCCAGATGGATAGAATCTGACCCCCGAGTCAATACCCTCGACCTTTCCCTGGTTCGGCCCCGCGTAACGGGGCTGACGGATTTTCACGCACAAAGAAAAGGGGCCGGCCTGACCGAGACCCCGAGGAATGGGCATGTCCAACCGTGATTTTTCCCGCCGCGCCTTCCTGCAGGGCAGCGTCATCGCCGGTATCGGCGTCACGCTCGCCCCGCTGGGCAGCCCGGCCTTCGCTGCCTTGTTCGAAGACCGTGTCACCGCCTCGCCGCAACCCTGGTTCACCCCCAACGGCCAGGCCCGCGCCCGCATCGACGGCGTGTCCAAGGCCTGCGGGGCGAAAGTGTTCGCCCGCGACATCCGCGCCCAGGACATGCCCGGCTGGCCGCGCCAGCAGGGCCACGCGATGCTGATCAAGGCCACCCGCGCCGATCACCTCTACGCCGGGCTCGACCTGTCCATGCTTGACGCCGGCCTGCAGCCGGACCGCGTGGTGACCGCCGCCGACCTCGCCCGTGACGGCATCGCCTTCCCCGAAGGCCACAGCCCGGACCCGCTGCTGCCGGAAGGCCAGATGCCGATGTTCATCGGCCATCCGGTGGCCCTGCTGATCTGGAATGACTTCGAGCGCTTCCGCCGGGCCAAGAACCTGCTGCGCTACAACGACAAGGTGGTGCGCTACGGCGCCCAGGCCCCGCTGTTCGAGCGCGACCCCTACGGCAGCTTCCGCTTCGTCCGCGTCGGTGGCGACACGCCCTACGAGGCGGACCGCTTCTCCAGCCTGAAGGACAGCATGCTGTTCCCCATCATCCGCCAGCGCAAACCGACCTGGAGCCAGCAGGCGGACATCAACGGCGACCTGACCCAGCAGGGCCTGTTCCACGCCCAGCAGATGGAGCAGACCCTGGGCACGCCGCCGGAAGGCTGGCTGGTCTTCGACGAGCGTTACACCACCCAGTCCATCGAGCCGGCGGCCCTGGAAGCCGACAACGGCAACGGCTGGTACGACGCCGCCACCGGCACCCTGCACTTCGTGGTTGCCACCCAATGCCCCTTCGAGGCCGCCGAGCAGACCGCCCACATGCTGGCGCCGTCGCGCTTCAAGGTGCGCAAGCTGAACATGCACCCCGGCTACACCGTCGGCTACGGCACCAAGGACAACAACATCTTCGTGTTCTACGCCGCCCTGGCCGCGATCTACGGTGAAGGCGTACCGGTACGCCTGGCCAACGACCGCTACGAGCAGTTCCAGAGCGGGATCAAGCGCCACCCCTTCGACATGCACTACCAGCTGGCGGTGAAGAAGGACGACCTGTCGTTCCAGATCTTCCGCGCCCACATGGACGTCGACGGCGGCGGCCGCATCAACTACAGCCCCTCGGTGGCCGCAGTCGGCGCCACGGCGGCGCAGTCCATCTACTACATGCCGCAGAGCGACTTGGCCGCCACCGCCTACCACTCCCGTGGCGTGGAGGCCGGCTCGGTGCGGGGCTACGGCACCCTGCAGACTATGGCCGCCACCGAGATGATGGTGGACGAGGTGGCCGAGCGCCTGGGCGTGGACGCCATCGAGCTGCGCCGCCGCAACGTCTTCAAGTCGGGCATGAAGAACACCCAGGGCGCCATTCCCGCGGGGGCCCTGCGCCTCGACGAGATCCTCGACAAGGCCGCCCAGCACGAGCTGTGGAAGCAGCGTGACGCGCGCAAGCGCGAGGAAGAGGCCAAGGACCCGGACAACCTCTACGGCATAGGCTTCGCCATCTGCCAGAAGGACTTCGGCACCGGGGCGGAAGCGCCCATGGCCAGCCTGGAGTTCAATGCCGAAGGGCGGGTGTTCCTGCGCCAGATTGCCATCGACATGGGCACCGGCACCGCCACCTCCCAGGCCCTGCTGGTGGCCGACTACCTCGGTCACCCGGCCGACGAGATCCGCACCGGCGTCACCGAGTGGCCGGAGCTGGGCCTCACCACCAGCGGCAACCCCTACCTGATCAGCCAGGCCGAGCAGGACGCCGCCCTGAAGAACCCGCGCTGGGTCGGCAAGCTGGCCTCGCCGTCCTCGGCCACCAACTCCTCCTACTACTCCGGCCACGCCACCCGCGAAGCCGCGCGCGTGCTGTTCAACCACGGCCTGTGGCCGGCGGCCCTGGCCATCTGGGGCCGTGGCGAATACGGCGGCCTGGCCAACCCCTACGTGGTGCGCCGCGAGGACGCCCACTGGGTGGAAGGCAAGCTGACCGCCAACGGCCTGCCGCCGATCCCCTTCGAGCTGCTGGCGCACAAAGCCCACGAACTGGGCCTGGTCACCGGCGTCAGCGTCCACGGCTTCAACCGCTGGGCCTGGGCCGAGGCGGAGTTCGAGATCAACGGCAACCGCGACACCCTGCCCCTGGACGCCGTGGCGGTGAAGTACGGCGACGGCGCCCCGGCGGCCACCCGCGCACGCATGAACCGCGACGGCTACCACCTGCTGGACCGCACCCGCGTGGAATACCCGCCGACCCAGCTGAACAACGCCATGGTCACCTACTACAGCCCTGTGGCCACCCTGGTGGAGGTCAAGGTGAACAAGGGCAGCGGCGAGGTCCGCGTGCTCAGCCACCACTCCTGGCTGGAGTGTGGCCGGGTGATCGTGCCCGAGCTGGTCCGTGGCCAGCTCGAAGGCGGCATCGCCATGGGCATCGGCCACGCTCTGCTGGAGGAGATGCCCCGCTACGAGGGCGGCCCCGGCGAGGGCACCTGGAACTTCAACCGCTACGTGTTGCCGCGCGCCAAGGATTGCGCCGTGTGGAGCCAGAGCGCCGAGATCCTCCCGCCACTGTCGCCGAGCGACCCGGCCAAGGGCATCGCCGAGGTGGTGATGATCCCGGTGGTCGGCGCCATCGTGAACGCCGTCGCCCATGCCACCGGCAAGCGCCTGCGTGACCTTCCCCTGAACCCCGCCCGCATCAAGGAGGCCCTCCATGGCTGATCGCGCGCTGAGCATGACCGTCAACGGCCAGGCCGTCGGTCCCCATGACGTGGCGGACGACCTGCCGATGATCGACTACCTCCACGAACACCTGAACCTCACCGGCTCGCGGCTGGGCTGTGGTCAGGGCATCTGCCACGCCTGCGTGGTGATCCTCGACAACCCGGACGGCACCAGCGAGGAAGTGCGCACCTGCATCACCGGCGCCCACTACTTCGCCGGCAAGCGCGTGCGCACCATCGAGGGCCACGCCCGCCGCGACGCCCAGGGCGCCGTGAGCGAGCTGAACCCGGTGCAGCAGAAGTTCGTCGACCGCTTCGCCTTCCAGTGCAGCTACTGCACCCCCGGCTACGTCAACGCCGCCACCGTGCTGGTGGAGAAGGCCCAGCGCCAGCCCATCCCCCGCAGCCAGGTGGAAGACGCCATCGAAGAGGCCCTGGGCAGCCACATCTGCCGCTGCACCGGCTACGTGCGCTACTACGAAGCCGCCGCAGAAGTGCTGGAAGACCTCGGACTGGTGAAGGAAGGCTGAGCATGAAAGCACTGATGATCGCGGCGGGCCTGACCCTGCCGCTGCTGGCCAGCGCCGCCGACGCCCCCCGGGACGCGGCGCAGATCGAGCACGGGCGCTACGTCGCCCGGGCCGCCGACTGCGTGGCCTGCCACAGCATCGAGGGCGGCGCGCCCTACGCTGGCGGGCTGCCGCTGGCCTCGCCGTTCGGCACCATCTACGGCACCAACATCACCCCGGACAAGGAACACGGCATCGGCCGCTACAGCGCCGACGACTTCTTCCGCGCCCTGACCGAGGGCGAGAAGCCCGACGGCACCAAGCTCTACCCGGCGATGCCCTACACCTCCTACCACCTCATCAGCCGCGAGGACTCCGACGCCCTCTACGCCTACCTGATGAGCCTGGAGCCGATCGCCCGGCCGAGCCCGAAGACCGAGCTGGCCTTCCCCTTCAACCTGCGCTTCGGCCTGTCCTTCTGGAACATGCTCTACAAGAACCGCGTGCAGTTGGAGCCGGCGGACGGCAAGAGCGAGCAGTGGAAGCGCGGCCAGTACCTGGTGGACGTGCTCGGCCACTGCGGCGAGTGCCACACCCCGCGCAACGCCCTGGGTGCCCTGCAGCAGGAACAGCGCCTGGAGGGCGGGGTGATCCTCGGCTACCTGGCGCCGAGCCTGAAGGCCGATGACATGGCTGCGCGCGGCTGGAGCACCGAGGACCTGGCCACCTTCCTGCGCCATGGCGTCAGCGCCCAGGGCACGGTGTTCAACGAGATGTACCCGGTGCTGCACCACAGCTTGCAGTACCTGCCGGAGGTGGATCACAAGGCCATGGCGGTGTTCCTCATGGGCGACCAGCCACCGGCCCCGGCGGTCATCGCCACACGCCCGCTGGCCGAGCTGAGCCCCAGCGCCCAGGCCGGCCGGCAGGACTACCTGAACGTCTGCGCCGGTTGCCACGGCGCCGAAGGGCAGGGCATCCCCCACGTGGCGGTGGCCATGGCCGGCAACACCACCCTGCGCCAGGCCGACTCGCGCAACCTGTTGCGGGTGATCGACGACGGCATCCGCGAGCAGCAGTTCACCGGCTTCGAGCGGATGCAGCCGATGCCCGGTTTCAGCGATAAACTCGACGACCCGCGCCTGCGCGACCTGCTCAACTACCTGCGCCAGACCTGGGGCGGGCTCGATGACGAGCTGACCCTGGAGCAGGTGAAAGCCCTGCGCGCGGACGTGCCCACCCACTGATAGGTCCCCGTCGATGCAACACCTCGATCTGCTGGTCGTGCGCAAGGCCCTGGAATGGTCGGTTTCCGGGCGCACGGTGTGGCTGTGCACCGTGCTCGCCACCTATGGCTCGGCGCCCCGCGCGCCGGGTTCGCTGCTGGCGGCCACCGCCGACGGCCACTGGATCGGCTCGCTGTCCGGCGGCTGCGTGGAGGATGACTTCCTCGAACGCCTGGCCGCCGGCGTCTTCGAACGGCCGGTGCAGGTGGTGCGCTACGGCGACGGCAGCGACACCCACGCGTCCATCCGCCTGCCCTGTGGCGGCATCCTCGACGTGCTGGTGGAGCGCCTGCCGGCGGACTGCGAGGCCCAGGCGCACCTGCGCGAGCTGGAAGGCGCCCTGGCCGGCCAGCGCCGGCTGATCCGCGAGGTGGCCCTGGGCGACGGCACGCGCCGCCTGCTGCCGGACCGCGACCAGGGCCCCCGGGTGCTGCGCGAGGCCGAGCGGGTACAGCTGCGGATTGGCGCAGCCCAGCGCCTGCTGCTCGCGGGCTACTCCAGCGTGGCCCAGGTGTGCGCCGAGTTCGGCCTGAGCCTGGGCTTCGAGGTGGTGCTCTGCGACCCCCGCGAGGAGGCGCTGCAGGGCGTCGAACTGCCGGGTGTGGAGATCCGCCGTGAGCTGCCCTCAGAATACATCCGCCTGGGCGGCTGCCACGCCGACACGGCGGTGGTGGCGCTGACCCACGACCCGAAGATCGACGACCTGGCGATGATCGAGGCGGTGCGCACCGAGGCCTTCTACATCGGCGTGATGGGCTCCATGGCCACCAGCGCCAAGCGCCTGGAGCGCCTGCGCCGGGTGGGCGGTCTGTCGGAGGCGGAGATCGCCCGGATCATCGCCCCCATCGGCCTCAACCTCGGCAGCAAGACCCCGGCGGAAATCGCCCTGGCGGTGATGGCGGACATCGTCCGCGTGCGCAGCGGGGTTGCCCGCGAGCGGGTGTGAGGGCCAGGCTCCCGTAGCCCGGGCTTCAGCCCGGGGCTGTGCAACTCGGCAGCGGCCCGGGCAGCCTGGCGGCTGCCATCGCGAATGAATTCGCTCCCACGCTTGTACGCTTCCGTCCTTGCCTTGTTCCCGGGCTGAAGCCCGGGCTACGTTTCGCGCCTGCACATTCAAATTCGCCCCCTTCGTCCGAACCCCTGGAGTGCTTATGCCCAAGGTCGTCGCCCTGATCCTCGCTGCCGGTTTCGGCACCCGCTTCGGCAGCGACAAGCGCCAGGCTGTGCTGGGCGACGGCCGCACCCTGCTGGCTGCCAGCCTGGCGCGGGCAGAGGCAGTGTTCGACGAGGTGCACCTGGTGCTGCGGCCCGAGGACGAAACGGCCCGCCTGGGCGTGCCCGACGGGGCGCGGATCATCCGTTGCCAGGACGCGAACCAGGGCATGGGCCACAGCCTGGCGGCCGGCGCTCGCGCCCTGGCCGGTCACCCCGCCGAAGCGCTGGCAGTGCTGCTGGGGGACATGCCCTGGATCACCGAGGCCAGCCTGCGGGCACTGCAGGCCCAGGCCGCACCGGGACGCATCGTGTTTCCCCGCTACCAGGGCGAACGGGGCCATCCGGTGCTGTTCGGGCGGGACTTCTGGGCGGAGCTGCAGGGCCTTCACGGCGACCAGGGTGCCCGCCCGGTGTTGCAGGCCCACCCGGATGCCTGCGTGGCGCTGGCGCTGGACGACCCCGGCGTGCTGCGCGACGTGGACCACCCCGACGCCCTCTGCTCCGACTAGTCATGCAGCCGCTCAAGGACGGCGCCGCACCGTGGGTGCTGCGGCGTTCGGTCGCGCGGCAGCCTGTCGCGCGGCAACGAACCACAGCAACCCCTGCGCTAGGCTTGGTTAATCTTCAAGCGCATTGATCCGCATCAATAAGTCGTGGGCGGAAATGGTATTGGGCCGACCGGTCCGCTTCCCGCCCGCCTGCGATTCCATAAGAACAATTACGACCTGGCGCGGTTCCAAGTGCGATGGAACCCGCTGGCCCGTGCCTGTTTCAACCTGATTAGAGGAATCGTCATGTTCGGTTTGGAGGCTCTCGATCTCGCCCGAATGCAGTTCGCCTTCACCGTGTCCTTCCACATCATCTTCCCGGCCATCACCATTGGCCTGGCGAGCTACCTCGCCGTGCTGGAAGGCCTGTGGCTGAAGACACGGCAGGAGGTCTACCGCGACCTGTATCACTTCTGGTCGAAGATATTCGCCGTCAACTTCGGCATGGGCGTGGTGTCCGGCCTGGTGATGGCCTATCAGTTCGGCACCAACTGGAGCGCGTTCTCCGACTTCGCCGGTTCGGTGACCGGGCCGCTGCTGGCCTACGAGGTGCTGACCGCGTTCTTCCTGGAGGCCGGCTTCCTCGGTGTGATGCTGTTCGGCTGGAACCGCGTCGGCCCGGGCCTGCACTTCTTCTCCACGGTGATGGTGGCCATTGGCACGCTGATCTCCACCTTCTGGATCCTCGCCTCCAACAGTTGGATGCAAACGCCCCAGGGCTTCGAGATCGTCGACGGCCGGGTGATCCCCACCGACTGGTTCGCCGTGGTGTTCAACCCGTCCTTCCCTTACCGTCTGATGCACATGGCCACCGCCGCCTTCCTCGCCACGGCGTTCTTCGTCGGTGCCTCGGCGGCCTGGCACCTGCTGCGTGGCCGGGATAACCCGGCAATCCGCAAGATGCTCTCGATGGCCATGTGGATGGCGCTGATCGTCGCGCCTGTGCAGGCCTTCATCGGCGACCTGCACGGCCTCAACACCCTCAAGCACCAGCCGGCGAAGATCGCCGCGATGGAAGGGCACTGGGACAACAGCCACGGTGAGGCGACCCCGCTGATCCTCTTCGGCTGGCCGGACATGGAACGCGAGGAAACCCGCTTCAAGGTGGAGATCCCCTACCTCGGCAGCCTGATCCTCACCCACAGCCTGGACAAGCAGGTGCCGGCGCTGAAGGAGTTCCCCAAGGAAGACCGACCGAACTCCACTGTGGTGTTCTGGTCCTTCCGCATCATGGTCGCCCTGGGCCTGGCGATGATCCTCGCCGGTGTCTGGAGCCTGTGGCTGCGCTGGCGCGGCGGGCTGTTCAGCTCCCGCCCGTTCCTCTACTTCTGCCTGTGGATGGGCCCCTCCGGGCTGATCGCCATCCTCGCCGGCTGGTTCACCACCGAGATGGGTCGCCAGCCCTGGGTGGTCTACGGACTGATGCGCACCAGCGAGGCGGTGTCCCAGCACAGCGTGGCGCAGTTGAGCCTGACCCTGGTGATGTTCGTGGTGGTCTACTTCGCCGTCTTCGGCGCCGGCTTCGCCTACCTGATGCGCCTGGTGCGCAAGGGGCCGATCACCGACGAAGGCAAGGAACAGGGCACCGGCGGCCCCGGTCAGCAACGCACCCCGGCGCGGCCCCTCTCGGCGGCCGACGAATCGGTGGACGATGACACCAGCGGCGATGCGCTGGGTACGAGGAATTGAACATGGGTATCGACCTTTCTCTGATCTGGGCCGTGATCATCATCTTCGGCGTGATGATGTACGTGGTGATGGACGGCTTCGACCTCGGCATCGGCATCCTCTTCCCCTTCGTCAAGGACGACACCGAGCGCGACGTGATGATGAACACGGTGGCGCCGGTGTGGGACGGCAACGAGACCTGGCTGGTGCTGGGCGGGGCGGGGCTGTTCGCGGCCTTCCCGCTGGCCTACTCGGTGGTGCTCTCGGCGCTGTACCTGCCGCTGATGTTCATGCTCATCGGCCTGGTGTTCCGCGGCGTGGCCTTCGAGTTCCGCTTCAAGGCCAAGCCCGCCAAGCGCCACCTGTGGGACAAGGCTTTCATCGGCGGTTCCATTGCCGCCACCTTCTTCCAGGGCGTGGCCTTGGGCGCCTACATCGAGGGCCTGCCGGTGGTGAACCGTGCCTATGCCGGCGGCTCCCTGGACTGGCTGGCGCCGTTCCCGCTGTTCTGTGGCCTGGGGCTGATCGCCGCCTATGCGCTGCTCGGCTGCACCTGGCTGATCATGAAGACCGAAGGGCGCTTGCAGCAGCAGATGCATGATCTGGCGCGGCCGCTGGTGCTGGTGCTGCTGGGCATCACCGGCATCGTCAGCGTGTGGACGCCGCTGGCTCACGAGGCCATCGCCCAGCGCTGGTTCAGCCTGCCCAACCTGTTCTGGTTCCTGCCGGTGCCGATTCTGGTGCTGGTGTGCACCTGGGCGCTGCTGCGGGCGGTGGCGAACAATGCCAACCACCTGCCGTTCGTGCTCACGCTGGTGCTGATCTTCCTCGGCTACAGCGGCCTGGGCATCAGCCTGTGGCCGAACGTGATCCCGCCGGCGGTGAGCGTCTGGGATGCCGCGGCGCCGCCGCAGAGCCAGGGCTTCGCGCTGGTGGGGGCGCTGTTCATCATCCCGTTCATCCTCGTGTACACGGCGTGGAGCTACTACGTGTTCCGCGGCAAGGTCACCCCGGACCAGGGCTACCACTGATAGGCAGGAGAGCGACCATGAACCTCGACGACACCCCGAAGAAGCCCCTGTGGCAACGCCTGGGCTGGCTGGTGGGCATCTGGGCCCTCAGCGTCCTGGCCCTCGGCGTGGTGGCCTACCTGCTGCGCATGGTGATGACGGCCGCGGGGCTCAGCACCCACTGAGCAGCCTGGGCGCGGCGCCGAGCATTCCCGGACTGAAGTCCGGGCTACGGTCGGACGCTGCGTTGTGTGCGCTCATGTCGTTCGCCAGGCTGTGGAGTTTCGTCCGGCGTAGGGTGGATGCCGCTCTTTGCATCCACCGTGCGGGGCTTGGCGCGGTGGGGGGGTGGATCGATGAAGCGCGATCCACTCTACGGCTGTAGCCGTGCGCGGCGACGAGTGTTCCCGGACTGAAGTCCGGGCTACGGTTGGCGTTGCGTCGTGTGCGCTCATGCCGTTTGCCAGGCTGCGGAGTTTCGTCTGGGCGTAGGGTGGATGCCGCTCTTTGCATCCACCGTGCGGGGCTTGGCGCGGCGGGGTGGTGGATCGATGAAGCGCGATCCACGCCCCCGTAGGATGGCGCTGAGCGCAGCGATGCCCATCGATCCGCGCGCACCTTCTTCCGCCTCCTTACTTGCTGGCTTTGAGGATCACGAACTTCGGCGTGGCGGCGACTTGTTCGACGCCGCGGAACAGCCGCTTGAGCTTGGCGTGGTAGCCCAGGTGGCGGTTGCCGACGATCCACAATTCGCCCCCCGTCACCAGCGCGTTGCGCGCCTGCACGAACATCCGCCAGGCGAGGAAGTCGCCCACCACCTGCTGCTGGTGGAACGGCGGGTTGCACAGCACCAGGTCCAGTGAGTCCGCCGGCTGCTCGGCCAGCCCGTCGCCGGCGCGGATGTCCGCCGGGCGCTCGCCCAGGGTTGCCTGCCAGTTTTCCCGGGCCGATTGCACGGCCATGTAGGACTCGTCCACCAGCGTCAGCTCGGCCTCGGGGTTGGCCAGGGCGTAGGCGATGCCGAGGATGCCGTTGCCGCAGCCGAGGTCGGCGGTACGCACGCGGGCCAGGCCGCGCGGCAGGTGCGGGAGGAAGGCGCGGGTGCCGATGTCCAGCCCGTCGCGGCAGAACACGTTGGCGTGGTTCAGCAATTCCACGCGCGGTTCGTCCAGTCGGTAGCGGGTCGGGTAGGGCGAGGCGACGAACGGCTTCGCTTCCGGCATGGCGATCAGCAGGCGCGCCTTCTTAACTGCCAGAGAGGGCTGCATCGGTCCGATGTACTTGGCCAGCAGGTCGCCGGCGGCATGGGGCAGGTGCTTGACCATGCCGGTAGCTACCACCTGGGCGCCGGGGGCCAGTTGGCCGTGCAGGCGGATGAGCTGTTCTTCCAGCAGGGCGAGGGTCTTGGGCACGCGGATCAGCACCCGGTCGAACGGCCCGCTGAGCGGTTCGCTGGCCGGCACGAAGCGCACCGGGGCGCCCTCCAGGCCGTTGCGCGCGAGGTTGCGCGAGAGGCCGAGGAAACCCAGGTGCGAGTCACCGCTGCTGGTGACCTGCAGGTGCGGAGCGAGGCTGGCGGCGAGGGCGCCGAAACTGTCGTTGAGGACCAGGACGCGGGTGTTGCATGACGGTGCCTGGGCATGGAGGTGGTTGAGCAGGTACTCGTCAGCGGCGTCGAAGGCCTGCAACGGCTCGCCCTGCTGGTCGGGAACGCGGACAAGGTCGAGCTGGGCGAAAGGGGTTACCAGGAGGGCCATGAAAGAATCTGCTGAAACTGAGAGGTGGTTGGGGAAACCGGCGCTTGTCTATTGCCCCGATATCACTAGAATTTCGCGCTTCCGCTGCGGCGGGCCCGGACGGGCCCCGTGCGCCGAAGCGGCACCAATAATAACCAGGCCTCGGGCTTTTCTCTGCCCTGAACGACCTGGTACGCCGTTTGACGGTGCGAATCCGCTGGTTGGGGGCGGGTCGACCACCGAACCACACATCGAATCCGGACGGAGCCCGCGCCTTTCTGCGCGGGCTTCGCCGTTGTCATTTGCATAGGTGCTTGCATGTACAGGTCTCTGCTGGGGGCGGTCTTCGCCTCGCTGTTCGTCTTTTCCAATGCGGTGCTGGCTGACGAGCCGGTGCTGATCAAGTTCTCCCACGTAGTGGCCGAGGACACCCCCAAGGGCAAGGGTGCCCTGTTGTTCAAGAAGCTGGTGGAAGAGCGCCTGGCCGGCAAGGTCAAGGTCGAGGTCTACCCGAACTCCACGCTCTTCGGCGATGCCAACGAGATCGAGGCGCTGAAGAAGGGCGAGGTGCAGATGCTGGCGCCGTCGCTGTCCAAGTTCGAGGCCTACACCAAGCAGCTGCAGGTGTTCGACCTGCCCTACCTGTTCAACGACCTGGAGGCAGTGAAGCGCTTCCAGAAGCGTGAGAAGAGCCGCGAGCTGCTACGTTCCATGTCCAAGGACGGCATCTACGGCCTGGGCTACTGGAACAACGGCATGAAGGTGATGACCGCCAGCCGTGAGCTGCACAAGCCCGAGGACGCCAAGGGCCTGGCCTTCCGCATCCAGCCTTCCTCGGTGCTGGAGTCGCAGTTCGCCCAGCTCGGCGCCACCACGGTGAAGATGCCCTTTGCCGAGGCCTTCAAGGCCTTGCAGGCGGGCACCATCCAGGGCACCGAAGGCCCCTGGTCCAACGTGGCGACCCAGAAGATCGACACCGTGCAGCCCTACGTGATCGAGACCGGTCATGGGTCGATCAGCTACATGCTGATCACCAACTACAAGTTCTGGATCGGCATCCCCTACGAGACCCGCACCGAGCTGGAGGCGATCATCGACGAGGTCACCGCCGAGGTGAACAAGGAAGCCGAGGCGATGAACGAGAAGGACCGCGAGAAGGTGATCGCCGCTGGCCGGGCCAAGGTCATCACCCTCACTCCTGAGGAGCGCGAAGCCTGGCGTCAGGTGATGATGCCGGTGTGGAAGAAGTACGAGGCCGAGATCGGCGCCGACGTGCTGCGCGCCGCGCAGACCGTCAACCGCAAGCGCTGATGCCTCCCGGCTGTCCGCCGCCCGGCGGATAGCCACATGGCCCGCGGGTGTTTGCCGGGCCGGCTTTGCGCGAGACTGGCGCGGTATCCGACCCGGAGCCGTGCCATGTCCGCCAGCGACGAGAAGTTCACCCGCCAGACCCTCCGTGAGGTCCGGCCCCTCACCCAGAACCTGTTCACCCTGCGCACCACCCGTGACCCGGGCTTTCGCTTTCGCGCCGGCCAGTTCGCCCGCCTGGGCGTGACCAAGGCCGATGGCAGCACGGTGTGGCGGGCTTATTCGATGGTCTCGGCACCCCATGACGAGTTCCTCGATTTCTTCTCCATCGTCGTGCCCGGTGGGGAGTTCACCTCCGAGCTGAGCCGGCTGGCGGTGGGCGACACCCTGCTGGTCGACAAGCAGGCCTTCGGCTTTCTCACCCTCGACCGCTTCGTCGACGGCCGCGACCTCTGGCTGCTGGCCACCGGCACCGGCGTGGCGCCGTTCCTGTCGATCCTGCAGGACCTGGAGGTGTGGCAGCGCTTCGAGCGCATCGTGCTGGTGTACAGCGTGCGTCATGCGGCGGAGCTGGCCTATCAGCCGCTGATCCGCGGCCTGGCAGGGCTGGAGCACCTGGAAGGCGTGGCCGAGAAGTTCCTCTACCTGCCTGTGGTCACTCGCGAAGCCCACCCGGGGTGTCTGGGTGGGCGCATCACCAGCCTGATCGAGAACAGCGAGCTGGAGCGCGCCGCCGGGCTGGCGCTGGAGCCGGAGCATTCGCGGGTGATGCTCTGCGGCAACCCGCAGATGATCGAGGACACCCGGGCGGTGTTGAAGGCGAGGGGGATGAACCTGTCGCTCAGCCGGCGACCGGGGCAGGTGGCGGTGGAGAATTATTGGTAGAGCGAGTTGGGCAGATGCACGCGCCAGAGAAGGGCGAAACGAAAACCGGCGCCCTGGGGCGCCGGTGGGTGGAGCGGTGAAGCCGGTCAGAGCTGGATCAGGTTGGGGATCTGCACGTCCGGGTTCACGTCCTGCTCGTAGTCCACGCCGTCGATCTCGAAGCCGAACAGGCGCAGGAACTCGGTCTTGTAGCCGGTGAAGTCGGTCAGTTGGTACAGGTTCTCGTTGGTCACCTTGTTCCACAGGTCCTTCACGGTGTCCTGCACGTCCGGTTGCAGTTCCTTGTAGTCGGCGCGCAGGCGGCCGTCGGCGTCCAGGTGCGGTTCGGTGCCGTAGAGGCTCTCGCGGAACAGGCCGTCGACCTGTTCGATGCAGCCTTCGTGGGTGCCCTTTTCCTTCATCACCTTGAACAGCAGGGACAGGTACAGCGGCATCATCGGGATGGCCGAGCTGGCCTGGGTGACCACAGCCTTCAGCACGGATACGCGGGCGTCGCCACCGGTGGCGGCGAGTTTCTCGCGGATGCCGAGGACCTTCTGGTCCAGGTCCTTCTTGGCGGCGCCGATGGAGCCGTTCCAGTACAGGTCGTGTGTGATCTCTTCGCCCAGGTAGGTGAAGGCGGTGGTCTTGGCGCCGTCGGCCAGCACGCCGGCTTCCTGCAGGGCGTCGATCCACATCTGCCAGTCTTCACCGCCCATGACCGCCACGGTGTGGGCGATCTCGGCCTCGGTGGCCGGCTCCATCACGCTTTCCTTGATCACTTCCTTGTCGGTGTCCAGGCCACGGAAGTTGACGGTCTTGCCGACCGGCTTGAGCACGGAGTTGAAGACTTCGCCGGTCTTGGGGTGGGTGCGGCGCGGGGCGGCCAGGCTGTAGACCACCAGGTCGACCTGGCCCAGGTCCTGCTTGATGGTCTCGATGGTGACGCGCTTCACCTCGTCGGAGAACGCATCGCCGTTGATGCTGCGCGCATACAGGCCCTTGGCCTGGGCGGCTTTCTCGAAGGCGGCGGAGTTGTACCAGCCGGCGGTGCCGGCCTTGGTCTCGCTGCCCGGACGCTCGAAGAACACGCCCAGGGTGTCGGCGCCCGCGCCGAAGGCGGCGGTGATGCGTGCGGCCAGGCCGTAGCCGGTGGACGAACCGATGACCAGCACCTTCTTCGGGCCGTTGGCCACGGGGCCTTTGGACTCGACGTAGCGGATCTGTTCCTTGACGTTGGCCTCGCAGCCGGCCGGATGGGTAGTGACGCAGATGAAGCCACGCACGCGCGGTTTGATGATCATGGAAACCTCGGTTGCTAGATGCGGTAACAGCACATTCAGAAGCGGGAGACGTCGCGCATCGTAGATAAGACACCTCGGTTGTGGCCAGCGGCAGCCGGGTGAGCCGACAAAAGCCGGCCCACCCGGCATGACCGGGGCGTGAGAGAGTGCCGCCCCGGCGCGCTCGGTGAGGCCCTCAGGCCTCCAGTTCGGTGCGGGTGGCGCAGCTGCCGTCGCAGCGGCCGGGGCAACTGCAGCCGGTGCTGCTGCGCCCGGTGGCGCGTTCCATGCGGCGGGCCACGGGTTCGTCGTCGGCGAACGGCAGCATGGTGGCTTCGTCCAGTTGGCGCTGGCTGTGACGCCCCAGGCTCAGTTGCACGGCGACGAAGAAGAAGGCCACCGTGCCCAGGCCGAACAGCACGTTCAGGGTTTCGGCGTCCATGCTCCGCTCCTCAGGCCGTGGCGCCGGCCAGAGCCGTCGCACGGTCGGTGGCGCGCACGGTGTGCCAGGTGTTCCAGGCCATCAGCAGCATGCCGCTGAGGAAGAACAGGCCACCGACGAAGCGCACGATGAAGCCGGGGTGGCTGGCCTCCAGTGCCTCGACGAAGGAGTAGGTGAGGGTGCCGTCGTCGTTCACCGCGCGCCACATCAGGCCCTGGGTGATGCCGTTGACCCACATCGAGGCGATGTAGAGCACGGTGCCGATGGTGGCCAGCCAGAAGTGCGCGTTGATCAACCCGGTGCTGTACATCCGCTCGCGGCCGTAAAGGCGGGGGATCAGGTGGTAGAGCGAGCCGATGGTGATCATCGCCACCCAGCCGAGGGCGCCGGCGTGCACGTGGCCGATGGTCCAGTCGGTGTAGTGGGAGAGGGCGTTGACGGTCTTGATGGCCATCATCGGGCCTTCGAAGGTGGACATGCCATAGAAGGCCAGGGAGACCACGAGGAAGCGCAGGATGGGGTCGTCGCGCAGCTTATGCCAGGCGCCCGACAGGGTCATCATGCCGTTGATCATGCCGCCCCAACTGGGGGCCAGCAGCACCAGGGACATCACCATGCCCAGGGACTGTGCCCAGTCCGGCAGCGCGGTGTAGTGCAGGTGGTGCGGGCCGGCCCAGATGTACAGGGTGATCAGTGCCCAGAAGTGCACGATGGACAGGCGGTAGGAGTAGACCGGGCGCCCGGCCTGTTTGGGGATGAAGTAATACATCATCCCGAGGAAGCCGGTGGTCAGGAAGAAGCCCACGGCGTTGTGCCCGTACCACCACTGGACCATGGCATCGGTGGCTCCGGAGTAGACCGGGTAGGACTTGAACCAGCTCACCGGGATGGCGGCGTGGTTGACGATGTGCAGCATCGCCGTGACCACGATGAAGGCGCCGAAGAACCAGTTGCCCACGTAGATGTGCCGGGTCTGGCGCTTCATCACCGTGCCGAAGAACACCACGGCGTAGGCGACCCAGACGATGCCCATCCACACGGCCCCGGCGAATTCCACCTCGGCGTATTCCTTGGTGGTGGTCAGGCCCTGGGGCAAGGTCACCAGCAGGCAGATCACCAGGGCCTGCCAGCCCCAGAAGGTGAAGGTGGCGAGGCTGCCACCGAACAGTCGCGCCTGGCAGGTGCGCTGCACGGTGTAGTAGCTGGTGGCGAACAGCGCGCTGCCGCCGAAGGCGAAGATCACCAGGTTGGTGTGCAACGGCCGCAGGCGGCCGAAGCTGGTCCAGGGCAGGTCGAGGTTCAGGGATGGCCAGACCAGTTGGGCGGCGATGAACACCCCCAGGCCCATGCCGACGATGCCCCAGACCACCGTCATCAGCGCAAACTGGCGCACCACCCGGTAGTCGTAGGCGGGTTCGATTTCTGCAGTGTTCATGCGGAAAACCTTCAGGAGTGGGAATGGCTTGGCCGGCACGGCCGACCGGGGCGCCACTCTAGAAAGGCGGGACGGGACGAAACAGCCTCAGTTTTGGCTGCTTTTATGAGATCAGATAGGCGCCATCTGCTCACAGGCGGCGCCGGTGGCGGACCGGATCATCTGATATCGGAATTCCGCTTCGATCTGATTCTGTTTCTGAGTCGGGTGGCTCGCCATAGTGGTTCACCGGATGATTGCCGCCTGCGGCGGCCCGATGAGGACCCCCATGTACCGATACGACGACTACGATCGCGCCCTGGTCCGCGAACGCGTCGCGCAGTTCCGTGACCAGGTGGCGCGGCGGCTGAGCGGCGAACTGAGCGAGGAAGAGTTCCTGCCCCTGCGCCTGCAGAACGGCCTGTACCTGCAGAAGCACGCCTACATGCTGCGGGTGGCCATCCCCTACGGCACGCTGTCGTCGGTCCAGTTGCGCACCCTGGCCCTCATCGCCCGGGAGTACGACCGGTGCTATGGCCACTTCACCACCCGGCAGAACATCCAGTTCAACTGGATTGACCTGGAGCGGGTGCCGGACATCCTCGAGCGCCTCGCCGATGTCGACATGCATGCCATCCAGACCTCCGGCAACTGTGTGCGTAACATCACCACCGAGGCGTTCGCCGGGGTGGCTGCCGACGAGCTGCTGGACCCGCGTCCGCTGGCCGAGATCCTCCGCCAGTGGTCCACGGTGAACCCGGAATTCCTGTTCCTGCCGCGCAAGTTCAAGATCGCCCTCTGTGCCGCCGAGGAAGACCGTGCAGCGGTGCAGATGCACGACATCGGCCTGTACCTGTACCGCGATGCCGACGGTGAAATGCGCCTCAAGGTACTGGTGGGTGGCGGGCTCGGACGGACGCCGATCCTCGCCCAGGTGATCCGCGAGGGGCTGCACTGGCGCCACCTGCTGTCCTATGTCGAGGCGGTGCTGCGGGTCTACAACCGCCACGGCCGCCGCGACAACAAGTACAAGGCGCGCATCAAGATCCTGGTCAAGGCCCTGGGTATCGAGGCTTTCGCCCGCGAGGTGGAGGCCGAATGGGAGCACCTGCGCAACGGTCCGGCCCAACTGACCGAGGCCGAGTACGCGCGCGTGGCGGCCTCCTTCACCACGCCGGCCTACGCCACCCTCGACGCCGCCGACCTGGAACATGGCCGGCACCTGGCCGAGGACCCGGCCTTCGCCCGCTGGTGCGCCCGTAACCTGCAACCGCACAAGGTGCCCGGCTATGCGTCGGTGGTGATCTCCACCAAGCCTGGGCCCGAGGCTCCACCGGGGGACGTGACCGCCGCGCAGATGGAGGCGGTGGCGGACTGGGCCGAGCGCTTTGGCTTCGGCGAGATCCGCATTGCCCACGAACAGAACCTGGTGCTGCCGGACGTGCCCAAGCGCGACCTGTATGCCCTCTGGCAGGCCGCCTGCGAGGCTGACCTGGCAACCCCCAACATCGGCCTGCTGACCGATATCATCGCGTGCCCCGGTGGCGACTACTGCGCGCTGGCCAATGCCAAGTCGATCCCCATTGCCCAGGCGATCCAGGCACGCTTCAGCGACCCGGCGCGGCTGGAGGCACTCGGCGAACTGAGCCTGAACATATCCGGCTGCATGAATGCCTGCGGCCATCACCACATCGGCAACATCGGCATCCTCGGCGTCGACAAGGGCGGCAGCGAGTGGTACCAGATCACCCTTGGCGGCGCCCAGGGCATGTCGGCGGCGCTGGGGCGGGTGATCGGCCCGTCCTTCAGTGCGGCCGAAGTGCCCCAGGTGATCGAGCACATCGCCGACACCTACCTGGCGCACCGCGAGGGCAACGAGCGCTTCGTCGACACCCTCGGCCGCATCGGCCTGGAGCCGTTCAAGGCACGGGTCTACACCCGTGAGGAGGAGCCGGCATGAACAACCTGATCCGCCTGCGCCAGGGCGTGCCCGGCCTGGTCGAGGACGACCCCTGGCTCCTGGTGCGCCCGGACGAGGCGCTGCCGGACGGCGGGCCGCTGATCCTGCCACTGGCGCTCTGGCAAGCCCGGCAGGACGCCGCCGTGCTGGCGGGCGAGCGCGTCAGCGAGGATGCGCTGCTGCTGCAGCCGGACGACGATGTGGAAGCCCTGCGGGACTGCCTCTACAGCCTGCCGCTGATCGCCGTGGACTTCCCCAGCTTCCGCGATGGCCGGGGCTACAGCCAGGCCTACCTGCTGCGCAGCCGGCTCGGCTGGGCCGGCGAGTTGCGCGCCGTGGGGGACGTGCTGCGGGACCAACTGGCGCACATGCGTCAGTGCGGCTTCGACACCTTTGCGGTGCGTGCCGACAAGTCCGCCGAGGATGCCCTCAAGGGGCTGGCCGGGCTCAGCGTGCTCTACGGCCGCTCGGTGATCGAGCCGCGCCCGTTGTTCCGGCGCCGCGAGGCCGATGTCACTATTGGTAAAAATTGATGGCTCGGGGAGGGCCGCGTTCTGTCCTACGATGCACATCCGTTTTTCCTGATCGGACCCCAATGGACAGCGACAGTACCCGGCCTCCCCCGGCACCCCTCCCTACCGGCGCAGCGCGCCTTGCCGTTCCCCGGCTCCTTGCCATGAATCCCTGCGGCCTCCTGCTCCGCGCCTCTTCGGCGTGCCGGATGACGGCTGCCCGTCGTTGCGGCGAGGAGGGCTGACATGGAGTGGATCGCCGACCCCACGGCCTGGCTGGGCCTCCTCACCCTGGTGGTGCTGGAGATCGTGCTGGGCATCGACAACCTGGTGTTCATCGCCATCCTCGCGGACAAGCTGCCGCCCCACCAGCGTGACCGCGCGCGCCTGATCGGCCTGTCGCTGGCGCTGTTCATGCGTTTGGGCCTGCTGGCCAGCATCTCTTGGTTGGTGACGCTCACCGCGCCGCTGTTCGAGGTCTTCGGCAAGGCTTTCTCCGGGCGAGACCTGATCATGCTGTTCGGCGGCGTGTTCCTGCTGTTCAAGGCCACCATGGAACTGCACGAACGCATCGAGGGCCGCGCCCCGACGACGAGCTCCGGCAGTCGCACCTATGCGCTGTTCTGGCCGGTGGTGGCACAGATCGTGGTGCTCGACGCGGTGTTCTCCCTGGATGCGGTCATCACCGCCGTCGGCATGGTGGAGCACCTGGAAGTGATGATGATCGCCGTGGTGATCTCCATCGGCCTGATGATCGTCGCCAGCAAGCCGCTGACCGCCTTCGTCAACGCCCACCCCACGGTGATCATGCTGTGCCTGGGCTTTTTGATGATGATCGGCTTCAGCCTCACCGCCGAAGGCCTGGGCTTCCACATTCCCAAGGGTTACCTGTATGCGGCCATTGGCTTTTCGATCCTCATCGAGCTGGCCAACCAGACGGTGCGCTGGCGCCGTCGCCGCCGCCAGGAGGAAGCCGGTGGCCTGCGCGAGCGTACCGCCCATGCGGTGCTGCGCCTGCTGGGCGGCCGTGGTGTGGAGGCCGACGAGGTGGGCGAGGAGATCGCCGACCTGGTGAAGGGTAACGGCCGTGGCCAGGTGCCCTTCGACCGCCGTGAGCGGGTGATGATCAGCGGCGTGCTGGGCCTTGCCGAGCGCCCCATCCGCACCCTGATGACCAACCGCGTGGACGTGGAGCGCATCGACCTGGCCGACAGCCGCGATACGGTGCACGACGCGCTGCTGCGCTCGCCCTATTCGCGCCTGGTGGTGGTCCGCGATGCGGATGTGGACGAGCCCTTGGGCTACGTGCACAAGAAGGAACTGCTGCGCACGCTGCTGCAGGGGCAGGCGCCGGAGATCGAGCCCCTGCTACGCATCCCGCCCAACCTGCCGGAGAGCGCCTCGGTGCTCAGTGCCCTGGAGGAGATGCGCAAGGCTTCGACCCACGTGGCCTTCGTGGTCAACGAGTTCGGCGGTTTCGAAGGCCTGCTGACCATGACCGACATCCTCGAATCCATCGCTGGCGAACTGCCGGATGCCAGCGAGGTGGACGGCCTGGATATCGAGCCCGTGGACACGGGCTGGACGGTCAGCGGCGCAGTTAACCTGAGTCTGCTGAACGAGCGCCTGGGTTTCCCGCCCCGTCCTCAGGAGCTCTACCAGACGGTCGCCGGCCTGGCCATGAGCCTGCTGGATCGCCTGCCGGTGGTGGGGGATGAGCTGGAGGTGGAGGGCTGGCGACTGGAAGTGATCGAAGTGAAGGAGCGCCGTGTGAACCGGTTGTTGCTGGAACCGCCTGCCGGGCATCGGGGGCGAATGGGCTGAGTCTGCCCATGAAGAAACGGCGCCTTCGGGCGCCGTTTTTCATTCATGCGACTTTCAGGGCTGCTGTTTCTGCTGGGCCTTGAGCAGGTCGCGGATCTCGCTGAGCAGCTCCTGATCCTTGGTGGGCGCCGGCGGTGCCTCGGGGGCAGCGGCTTCTTCGCGCTTGAGCCTGTTGATCACCTTGACCCCCATGAAGATGGCGAAAGCCACGATCATGAAGTCGAGCACCGTCTGGATGAACTTGCCATAGGCCAGGACCACGGCCGGGGCGGTGCCCTCGGCGGCCTTCAGGGTGATGGCCAGGTCGGAGAAATCCACGCCACCCACCAGCAGCCCCACCGGCGGCATGATCACGTCACCGACGAAGGATGAGACGATCTTGCCGAATGCGGCGCCGATGATGATGCCCACGGCCATGTCGACCACGTTGCCCTTGACCGCGAAGGCCTTGAATTCCGACAGCACGCTCATGCGATTTCCCCCAGGGATTGGACTGATGGGCTGGAAGTGTAACCGAGTGATCTGACAGCGCCATCCTGCCGGTGTTGCGGTTCGGTGCAGCGGTAGAGCCGGCAGAAGTCCTCGTGTGCCCGGGGATCGGGGCGCTTCTGTACCCGCACGCCGGCCGCCGGGTAGCGCTCCAGTAGCACCTTCGGGCGCACTGGACGCGGGTAGAAGCCGCCACTGCAGTTCAGGCAGACGTTGTGCAGGCGCTTGGCACAGTCGGCGCAGAAGGTGCATTCGAAAGAGCAGATGCGGGCGTCGGTACTGGCGGGTGGTAGCGCGCGGGCGCAGGCTTCGCAGGTGGCTGTCCGGTCGCCCAGGCTGGTCTAGCCTCTAGCTGCTGCTTCGGTCTTGCAAGGAGCCTTGCCATGCCTCTCGAACACCATGCCCTGGAACGTGAATTTCCTGATGATCACCTCACGATGCGCGAACTTCTCCAGCACAACGTGCACTTTGCCCGCCTGGCCGCCGAGTACCACCACCTCGATACGCGCATCTACGAAGTCGAGGACGGCCGGCATGCCCTGGATGATCTGCAACTGCACAGCCTGAAGATGAAGCGGGTGGCCCTGAAGGACGAGATCGCCCAGTTGCTCAGGGCCCATCAGAGCGGTTGACCGGCGTCAACGCAGTGCCCGTGGCGGCTGGCTAGGCTGGCCGCCTTTCCCCTTCGGAGCACTCGCCATGACGGCCTACGACACCCTTCCGAGCGCCACCCCCGAATCCGACCGCAAGGCCCAGTACGAGGCGCGCCGAGCCGAGGAACGACGAGACCGCCTGCGCCAGCAGCTGGACCTGCTGGACAAGCGCATTGCCCGCATCCAGGCCGGCACCGAGCCGCTGGACGGCTCCAGCCTGCAGGCCCTGCAGATGCGCCGCGAGGGCCTGGCCCAGGACCTGGCCCGCCTGCCACGCAAGGAAGGCTGCTGCGGCTGCGGGCGCGCCTGCAAGGGGTGATCCGCTATCATGCGGGCTTCGCTTTTCTGACGGAGTCCGCTGATGGCCAAGGCCAAGCGCATGTACGGCTGCACCGAGTGCGGCTCGACCTTCCCCAAATGGGCTGGCCAGTGTGCCGATTGCGGGGCCTGGAACACCCTGGTGGAAACCGTGCTGGAAGGGGCTGCCGCCTCGTCCTCCAGCGGGCGCGCCGGCTGGGCCGGCGGCCAGGCGCAGATCAAGACCCTGGCCGAGGTCAGCGTCGAGGAAATGCCGCGCTTTTCCACCGCTTCCGCGGAACTGGACCGGGTGCTCGGCGGTGGCCTGGTCGACGGTTCGGTGGTGCTGATCGGCGGTGACCCCGGCATCGGCAAATCCACCATCCTCCTGCAGACCCTCTGCAACATCGCTACCCGCTTCCCCGCGCTCTACGTCACCGGTGAGGAATCCCAGCAGCAGGTCGCCATGCGTGCCCGCCGTCTGGGGCTGCCGGAAGACAAGCTCAAGGTGATGACCGAGACCTGCATCGAAAGCATTATCGCCACCGCACGGGTGGAGAAGCCCAAGGTGATGGTGATCGACTCCATCCAGACCATCTTCACCGAGCAGTTGCAGTCCGCCCCCGGCGGCGTGGCCCAGGTGCGCGAGAGCGCGGCGCTGCTGGTGCGCTACGCCAAGCAGAGCGGCACGGCGATCTTTCTGGTCGGCCACGTGACCAAGGAGGGCGCCCTGGCAGGCCCCCGCGTGCTGGAGCACATGGTCGATACGGTGCTGTATTTCGAGGGCGAGTCCGACGGTCGACTGCGCCTGCTGCGGGCGGTGAAGAACCGCTTCGGCGCGGTCAACGAGCTGGGGGTGTTCGGCATGACCGATCGCGGCCTGAAGGAGGTCTCCAACCCCTCGGCGATCTTCCTCACCCGCGCCCAGGAAGCGGTACCCGGCAGCGTGGTGATGGCCACCTGGGAAGGCTCGCGGCCGATGCTGGTGGAGGTGCAGGCGCTGGTGGACACCAGTCATCTGGCCAACCCGCGCCGGGTCACTCTGGGCCTGGACCCGAACCGCTTGGCCATGCTGCTGGCGGTGCTGCACCGCCACGGCGGCATCCCGACCCACGACCAGGACGTGTTTCTCAACGTGGTGGGCGGGGTGAAGGTGCTGGAGACGGCCTCCGACCTGGCGCTGATCGCCGCGATCATGTCGAGCCTGCGCAACCGGCCGCTGGAGCATGACCTGCTGGTGTTCGGCGAAGTGGGCCTGTCTGGCGAGGTGCGCCCCGTGCCTAGCGGGCAGGAGCGCTTGAAGGAGGCGGGCAAGCATGGCTTCAAGCGGGCCATCGTGCCCAAGGGGAACGCCCCGAAGGAAGCGCCCCCCGGCTTGCGGGTCATCGCGGTAACGCGCCTGGAGCAGGCGCTCGACGCGCTGTTCGAGTAGCGCTCAAGCCTCCACGAGGGCGGCCAGGTCGCGCTCCAGCAACGCCTCATCGCCCAGGTTCAGCTCCATCAGTCGACGCAGGTGGGCGATGGAGTCCAGGTCGATGTGCTGGCAGACGAAGCCCAACTGGTCGTCCTGGACCCGGGTGAGGACCACGTCCATGCGCACCAGGGCATCCCGGGACAGGTGGATGACCGCCTGAAAGGGCTGGTCCCCATCGCCGTTCCAGTTCGTCGGGCGGCTCAGCAGCAGGCCCTTCAGGGAAATGTCCTGCAGCTCGGCCTGCCATTGGCGTTCGCCCTGGACCAGTTCGGTCGCGGCGTCGAACGCGACCCGGTGGAAGCGCCGTCGTTCGTGTTCTTTCTGGCTCATCGCTCAAGACTCCTGGGCAGTTTGGATCACTATAGACAAGGGCTAGATTACCCGCTCAAGCGCGACGACGACGCCAGGCCAGCAGCAGGCCGCCGGCCACCAGCAGTGCGCCGAGGCCGTAGGCGGTATGGCGTCGGGACGGCGCCAGGGCGGTGATGGCGCTCCAGCGTTCTTCCCATTGACGGGGCTTGGCCCGCTCGAAATCCGGATCTTCACACGTCCTGCCGAAGTTGGCGGCCCACTCCACGAAAGGACCGTTCTCCACATAGCGGCGGTAGATGCGCCGGGCACTGTCCAGATCGCGGTGCTCCAGCCAGCCGCTGGCCTGACACAGCACTGCGGCGAATGCCTGGCTGGTATGTGGCAGCCGGTCGGCGGCGCGTTCGGCCAGGTCCGCGGCCACCCAGCGATAGTGGAAGCGGCGATTGGGATCGGTCAGTGCGTTGTTCTGGCGCTTTGCCTCGTCTTCGCTCAGCCAGCCGTCGGCTGACTGGTGCTCCACCTGGAGTCGGTAGAGGCTGCCTCCGTACACCCTGAAGTCCGGTGACATCTCGTAGCCGAGCAGCTCCATACCGCGCCAGCGCGCCAGGGCCGCGGCTGTGTAGTAAGCCTCGGCCTGGCCGATGTCGGTCCAGCGGCTCTGCGCTTCCTGGCGTGCCCTGGCGTACTGGCGGGCTGTGGTGCGCAACTCTTCGGTGGCGAAGTAGGCCGGTGCTTCGTCGTAGTGCCCTTCGCGCATCAGACGGCGCCCCAACAGTTCCCTCAGCAGGGTGGCGACCGGGCGACGCACGTACTCGTCGTGATCGGTCTGTTCCTGCGGGGTAGGGGCCGGCACCTTGGCATCGACGAAGCCCTTCAGTTCGTTCAGGGTCAGCACCCGCTCGGCGAGGGCGGCGGTGTCCTCCCAGTAGATCGCGCCGCTGCGGTAGAGCATGTCCAGGGCGTCCAGATAGTCGCCGCGCTTAAGCGCGAGCACGGCGCGCTCGCCGTTGACCCGGCAGTGGGGCTTTAGCGTTTCCAGGTAGCCGTCGTTGTCACGTCGGTAGGCCCAGCTTTCATCCTCCGGGAAGGCCTGGGAGGCCTTGGCATAGGCCTGGGTGGCTGTGGCGATGTCTCCGTCGTGCAGGGCTACCTTGGCCCTGATCCACCAGGCGAGGCCCGTGTCGCCGGCCTTCTCCAGCAGACGCCGGGCGGTGTCGTACTGGCCGCTCTGGTAGGCCAGCGTGGCGAGGCGGTCGGCATTGGGCAGTGCCTGTTCGTCCAGCGACAGCAACAGCTGGACGAGGGTTCTTTCGGCTTCGGTCTGGCCGTCGTAGTGCCAGCCGATCCGGCTGAGCAGGCGGATGGTGAGCAACTGCTGCACCTCCGGGACGGCCAGCAGCGGGCGCAGTTGTGCCTCCGGCATTCGGGCCAGTTCGCCGGAGAGAAGCTTGAGGGAGCTGGCGCCGCTGCTGGAGTTCAGCGCTGCCTGGTTGGAATAGAAGCGGATGGCCTGGCCCCAGTCGCCAGCGTCCTTGGCCACGCGGGCCTCTTCTCCGAGGCTGGCGGCGGCCAGTTCCAGCGGGTCGGGGAAGCCGTCCCGGGCCAGTTGGCGGGTCAACTGGAAGGCCTCGCGGGCGGCCTGGGCATGGGCTTGCCGGCGCTGCTCGGCCTCGGCATCGGTCGTCACGTCATCGGAGGCAGGCAAGTTGCGGCTCATTTCCGCCTGCGCGCGTCCCAGGGAGTAGGCAGCCCAGGTGCTGCGGGCCCGGCGTTGCTCGGCGGGCAGGGCGAGCAGGCGGCGGAAGTAGCCGCTGGCCTCTTCTCCGTTCCGGCGGAAGGCCACGGCGCCGGCAATATAGAGACGCTGCTCCTCTGGCAGGTCGCCGGCCTGGGTTTCCACCTCGGCGGGGTCATCCAGGGCGCGCAGTTGCTCGACGCGCTGGGCCATGTCGCGTCCCAGTTCGTCCCGCTCCAACCGTTCCCGCTGGCGGACGTAGTTCTCGTTGTCCGCTTCCCAATAGATCACCAGGGTGGCCTGGCTCACCGGCTTGAGCCCGGCGATGGGCGGGGCCAGGTGGGTGGCCTCGAAGACGAAGTTGTTCTCCGGCATCTCGGCCAGGGTGCGGGCGCGGTTGTCCAGCAGGGTCAGGTTGAAATCAGGCCCGCAGGCCAGGGCCTGGTTGGCCAGCGGCAGGGCCAGGGTGATGGCCAGGACCAGATGGGCTAGGGGCCGATCAGGGGTGTGCATGGAGTCCTCCTTGAGCAGGTGCATGGCAGCGGGCCCAACCCAGCGCGCGGCGTTGGCCCGCTTGCAGGTAGAGGGTAGGGCCGGGCTCGCGTTCCAGGCGCAGGCCGGCGTCCTCCGTGACGAGGCGGTAGCCCGGCAGGGCGTCATGGGCGAAGCAGTCATGGGCGGCCAGTTGCAGGCGAGCAGGCAAGGGTGCCGGGGCATTGCCGAGGTTGGCCAGGGTCAGCTCGTTGAGCTGGGGGTCGTTGTCCGGGCGTCGCACGTCCAGGCGCAGGTCGGCCGCCAGCGCTTCGCCCCGGGCCACCGCTATCAGCGTCGCCAGCGGCCAGGCGCGGCGATCCTCGGGCAGTGGCAGGCGGAACCAGATCAGGCCCGCCAGGTGCGCGGGCGGGGCGCGGCGCAACTGGGTGACCAGCCCGGCGACGCGCTGGGGATCGGCCATCCATTCCTGGCGCGCCCCGGCGATGGGCAGCGGTGCTTCGCTCTCCACCTGAACGCCGTCGTCGGAGCGGATCAAGCCGGCGCCGTAGGCGGGCAGGGCGAGAAGGAAGGGTGTGGGGCTGATGGCATCCCAGCGGCGCGCCCACTCCAGGGCCTGGCGCTCGTCGAACAGGCCCTTATCCGGCGCGCTGACACCGTGCACCTGGAGGACGCTGCCGTCGACCTGGGCGAGTACGTCCGGCAGGCGGGGGCTCGACAGCCAGGCGGGCAGGGCGGTGATGCCGAGCTGCATGCCGGCGGGCAGGCTGGCGCGCAACTCGCCGAGGAAGCGGGCGTAGTCCGCCAGGCGCGCGCTGGCGCAGTCGTGGTCGATCTCCACGGCGACCGGGGCGAGCCCGTTGCGTTGCCAGTCCGCCAGCAGGGCACCGATCTCGTCCCGTGCGCGCCGGCTGTCCAACTGTGGCAACTGGCCGTCCAGGCGCACCACGGCGACCCAGGGGCGGCCGTCCTGGCGCAGCAGGTCGGTGTCGATGCGGGCCCGTGACCAGCCGGCACCCGGGTGGGCCTGGAGGGCCAGTACGCGCAGGGTGGAGAAGGTGGCGTGGCTGGCGCGCAGGGCCTCGGCGTGGGCCGGGGTCCATTGGCGTTGCCAGACGTAGAGCTGCTGATCGAGCGGCGGCGATTGCCCGTCCCGGCAGGCGGCCAGCATCAGCAAGGCTGCGAAGAGTGCCGCGATCCTGCGGCGGATTGGGCCGGTCATGGGCAGTCATCAAGGAAGCGGGCGGGCCTCCTGGCCCGGTCGCGGCGGATTAGACTCCCAATCCCCGGCGCCGGCAAGGGGCGTCCGCCAACCTGTTCACATCCCCTGCAACCGCCCGCCGGATGGTCGGCCGTTCGGTTTGACAGCCGCTTTTCTGTCACCAAAGCTGCATGAGCTATTCACCTTCTGATTACCCTGTGGAGTGCAGCTAATGGACAACCGACTGCTGGTCAAAGGTCTGATTGCGGGATTGCTCTGTGTTGGCAGCGTGGCGGCGCATGCCGATGCTGCCGGCGGCAACGGATGCGGCTGGGGCAACATGCTTTTCGAAGGGCAACGCGGCATGGCCCCCCACTTCCTCGCCACCACCACCAACGGCACCTCGGGCAACGCTACCTTCGGCATGACCTCCGGGACCAACGGGTGCGACACCAGCGTCAAGCTGGGCTACGGCGGCCGCTCGATGCTGGCCATGAACGGCATGCTCGACAACATCGCCGAGGACATGGCCCAGGGCCAGGGCGAGGCGCTGGATGCCTACGCCACCCTGCTGGGCGTGGAGAAGGCCGACCGTGCCCACTTCGCCAAGATCACCCAGGAGAACTTCGCGCGGATCTTCTCCGCCCCCGACGTGACCGGCGAGCAGGTGCTGGCCAATACCCTCGACGTGATGAGCCGCGACCAGCAGCTGGCGCGCTACGCCAAGCAACCGGCCTGATCGGCAGGTGCGACGAAGAAGCCGGGCGATGCCCGGCTTTTTCATGCCTGGGTGTTTGGTGTTTTCACCCTGGGGGCTTCAGCTCGCCGCCGTTCGGCTGTCTCGGCTGGGGGCATCCTCAGACCCTTCCTGCGATTTTCTGCATAAGGATGGAAATACACCGAAGGCGAATTCCGGCGAGGTTGTCGGAAGGCTCTAGACCAATGTCTAGACCTCAAATCAGGGAGACGGGGCTAAGCTTGCGCGGCAGCTTGTCTGTCCATCCATTGGGAGTCTCCTATGAACAATAACAACAGCGTCGCGCGCCACCTGCCCTGGGCAGTGCTGGCCGTTATCGGCGCCAGTGCCTTGGGCGTGGTCGCGCTGCGCCGCGGCGAGGCCATTAACGCCTTGTGGATCGTGGTGGCAGCCGTGGCGCTCTACCTGATCGCGTACCGCTACTACAGCCTGTTCATCGCCAGCAAGGTGATGCAGCTCGATCCGACCCGCGCCACTCCGGCGCTGATCAACAACGACGGCCTGGACTACGTCCCGACCAACAAGCACATCCTTTTCGGCCACCACTTTGCCGCCATCGCCGGCGCCGGCCCCCTGGTGGGCCCGGTGCTCGCCGCGCAGATGGGCTACCTGCCCGGCACGCTCTGGCTGATCGCCGGCGTGGTGCTGGCCGGAGCGGTGCAGGACTTCATGGTTCTGTTCATCTCCACCCGCCGCAACGGCCGCTCCCTGGGCGAGCTGGTGCGCGAGGAGATGGGCCAGGTGCCCGGCACCATCGCGCTGTTCGGCGCCTTCCTGATCATGATCATCATCCTCGCGGTGCTCTCGCTGATCGTGGTGAAGGCCCTGGCCGAGAGCCCCTGGGGCATGTTCACGGTGATGGCGACCATCCCCATCGCGGTGTTCATGGGCGTGTACATGCGCTACATCCGCCCGGGCCGCATCGGTGAGATCTCGCTGATCGGCGTGGTGTTGCTGCTGGCTTCAATCTGGCTGGGCGGCCAGGTCGCCGCGGACCCGGTCTGGGGGCCGGCGTTCACCTTCACCGGCGTGCAGATCACCTGGATGCTGATCGGTTATGGCTTCGTCGCCGCCGTGCTGCCGGTGTGGCTGATCCTCGCTCCGCGTGACTACCTGTCCACCTTCCTCAAGATCGGCACCATCATCGCCCTGGCCATCGGCATCCTGGTGACCATGCCGATGCTGAAGATGCCGGCCCTGACCCAGTTCATCGACGGCACCGGCCCGGTGTGGAAAGGCAATCTGTTCCCCTTCCTGTTCATCACCATCGCCTGTGGTGCGGTGTCCGGCTTCCACGCCCTGATCAGCTCCGGCACCACGCCCAAGCTGCTGGCCAGCGAGACCCATGCCCGCTACATCGGATACGGCGGCATGCTGATGGAGTCCTTCGTCGCCATCATGGCCATGGTCGCCGCCTCGGTGATCGAGCCGGGCGTGTACTTCGCCATGAACAGCCCGCCGGCCGTGGTCGGCACCGACGTCGCCGCCGTGGCAGCCACCGTCAGCAGTTGGGGCTTCACCATCACCCCCGAGCAGTTGGAAGCCACCGCCCGTGACATCGGCGAGCACACCATCCTGGCCCGTGCCGGTGGTGCGCCGACCCTGGCCGTCGGCATCGCGCAGATCCTCCACCAGGTGCTGCCGGGCGAGAACACCATGGCGTTCTGGTACCACTTCGCGATCCTCTTCGAAGCGCTGTTCATCCTCACCGCCGTGGACGCCGGCACCCGTGCCGGGCGCTTCATGCTGCAGGACCTGCTGGGCAACTTCGTCCCGGCGCTGAAGAAGACCGACTCCTGGTTCGCCAACGTGCTCGCCACCGCCGGTTGCGTGGCCCTTTGGGGCTGGCTGCTGTACCAGGGTGTGATCGACCCGCTGGGCGGCATCAACACCCTGTGGCCGCTGTTCGGCATCTCCAACCAGATGCTCGCCGGCATCGCCCTGATGCTGGGTTGCGTGGTGCTGATCAAGATGAAGCGCCAGCGCTACGTGTGGGTGACGCTGATCCCGGCCACCTGGCTGCTGATCTGCACCACCACCGCCGGCCTGATAAAGCTGCTGGACCCGAACCCCGCCGTGGGCTTCCTGGCCCTGGCCAAGAAGTACAGCGACGCAGCCGACGCTGGCCAGGTGCTGGCACCGGCCAAGGACATGGCGCAGATGCAGCACGTCATCTTCAACGCCTACACCAACGCCACCCTGACCGTGCTGTTCCTGTTCGTGGTGCTCAGCGTGCTGTTCTACGCCTTCAAGGTCGGCCGTGCCGCCTGGAGCAAGCCCGAGCGCAGCGACAAGGAAACGCCGTTCCAGCCGATCCCGGACGCCTGAGGAGTGAACGCGCATGTTCAATGACCTGAGCCGCATGGGTAAGTACCTCGGGCAGGCCGCCCGGATGCTGGTGGGCATGCCCGACTACGACACCTACGTCGAGCACATGCGCAACAAGCACCCGGACCAGCCGGTGATGAGCTACGAGGCGTTCTTCCGGGAGCGCCAGGAAGCGCGTTATGGAGGCGGCAAAGGGCGGCCCATCCGCTGCTGCTGAAACCTGCCCCGCCAGGCTGCTGCGCTTGGCGAGGCAGATCGAGGTACAACCGCGCCACGCTTAGCCGTGGCGCGTGTTTTTGGAGATCACGATGTACCCAACACCCATCCCCGTCACCGTGCTCACCGGCTTTCTCGGTGCCGGCAAGACCACGCTCCTGAAGCACATCCTCAAGGCCGAGCACGGCCTGAAGATCGCGGTGATCGAGAACGAATTCAGCGAGACGCCCATCGATGGCCAACTGCTGGGCGACGAGCCCGTGCAGGTCATGACCCTGGCCAACGGCTGCGTCTGCTGCTCCATCCACGTCGAGCTGGAAAAGGCACTGTTCCTCCTGCTGGAGCGCCTGGATGCCGGCGAACTGACCTTCGACCGCCTGGTGATCGAGTGCACCGGCCTGGCCGACCCGGCGCCCGTGGCGCAGACCTTCTTCGCCGATGAAGCCCTCTGCGAGCGCTACGTGCTGGACGGCATCATCACCCTGGTGGACGCCGTCAATGCCGAGCGCCACCTGGCCGAGCCCATCGCCCAGGCCCAGGTGGGGTTCGCCGACCGCATTCTGGTGAGCAAGCGCGACCTGGTGGACGAGGCGCACTTCGAGGCCCTCACCCAGCGCCTCTCGCGGATCAACCGCCGGGCGCCGGTGCGTGTCGTCGATCACGGCCGCATCGACCTGGCCGAGCTGCTGGACGTGCGCGGCTTCAACCTCAACGCCGACATCGGCCCCGTGCTGACCTTACGCCCCGTGCGCCTGGACGCCACCCCGGACCGCATCGGCACCCTGGTACTCAAGAGCGACAAGCCGCTGGACATGGAGCGCCTCAGCGCCTTCATGGAAGGCCTGCTGGAGCGCCACGGCAACGCCCTGCTGCGCTACAAGGGCGTGCTCGCGGTGGCCGGCGAAGCCCGTCGCCTGGTGTTCCAGGGCGTACTGCGCCTGTACGGCTTCGACTGGGACCGCGAATGGGAGGCGGACGAGCCGCGTGAAAGCGTGATGGTCTTCATTGGCGACAACCTCCCGGAAGACGAGATCCGCGCCGGATTCGAAGCCGCGGCCCGCTGAGCGTCATCGGTGATTGGAGTGCCGCTTGAGCGTCAATGGAATCACTCGCATTGATTCTTTTCCTCTTTCGGCGTGCTCCCCATGACCGATGCCGCAGCGGCACCCGGCGACACCCCCCGGTTCGCTCTACCCTGAGCGCCAGCAACTGGCTCGGAGGCTGGCTGCGGCACCGCCTGGACAACGCCTGGGATGCCGCCGACCTGACCCAGGGCACCTTCGTCCGCGTGCTGGCGGCCCACCAGCAACGCACCTTGCCGACCCTGGCCGACCTGGTTGCCAGCGACCCCTTGGTGCGCAGCACCAACACCTCGGCGGGGCGCTTCGAGCAGTTCTCCATCCGTGGTTGCAGCCTCTACAACAGCGATGTCGCCTTCGGCGGCCTGCCCACCTACTCCATCGACATGGAGATGGTCGAGCGGGTGGACGTGCTCAAGGGGCCGGGCGCACTGCTCGGCAGGCTGGAGCCCAACGGCAGCGTCGGCGGCTCGATCAACATCGAGCCCAAGCGCTCCGGGGCCGACCCGGTCACCGAGTTCACCGCCATGCAGGCCTCCACCGGGCAACTGGGCGGTCACGTGGACATCGGCCGGCGCTTCGGCGAGGACCAGCGCTACGACAAACTCGCCACCTCGCCGGCCTTGGGCGTGGTCTGGCACACCACCGAGTCCCTGTCGCTTTACGCCAACTACATGGAAGGCCTGACCCAGGGCCAGACCGCGCCGGAGACCGCCAACAACGCCGGCCAGGTGTTCGCCCCCTACCGCAGCAAGCAGGTGGAGGCCGGCATCAAGTACGACATGGGCAACCTAACCAGCGCTCTCAGCGTCTTCCGCATCGAGAAGCCGGCCTACTACACCGAGAACGGCCTCCTGCACCCCGACGGCGAACCGCTGGAGGGTGTGTGCATCCTCGGTGGCGCCATGCTGCTGGACGCCGAACTGACCCACACCGCCAATGGCACCAACAACGGCAACCGCGCGGTCGGGGTGCCGATCCTCAATGCCAACCTGGGGTTCGAATGGGAGCTGCCCCAGGTCCAGGGGCTGACCCTGAATGCACGGGCCATCCACACAGGCGCCTAGTACCTCGACCAGGCCAACCCCCAGAAAGCCGATGCCCGGCAGCGCTACGACCTGGGCGCGCGCTACGCCTTCAGCGTCGGCGAGACTGACGTCACCCTGCGCACCAGCGTGGAGAACATCATGGACAAGGCCGACTGGACCTCCGCCAACGTCCCCGACGGCACCGCCACCGGCCTCGCCCTCTCCACCCCGCGTACCAGGTTGATGTCGGCGACGTTCGGTTTTTGAGGGGACGGCCCGGGCTACGTGTCGATAGGGATTACTGCATTCAACGCCATCCTGCGAATGTGTGGTTCGTAGGATGGTATAGGTGCTGGCCCCATAACGTTAGAACCGTATTCGAGGATTGATTCTGACTTGCAGGGAGGTGATGAGATCGGAGGACGGGTTTGGGGCGGCGTGAGAGGTGAGGCGTTGATGCGCATAGCCGCATCAACGCACGGTTAGTTGGATGTGTTCGGATCAGTCATCGGACTTGTTGACCAGTCCTTTACCACGGCCCGTCTTCAAGATTTTTGAGACGGTATTGCGTAGTGCGTTGTCGACAGCCCCCAACGCACGCTTGCCGAGTTCCTCTGGACGCCCTGAGAACGAGGTCACATGGAAATAGTCGCTGTTGTCGGGCGAATTTACAGAAAAGAAATAGTTAGAAACGCAGCAGCGAGGGCGGTTGGCCTTAACAGCGTTGACCGAGTGCCAAGAGTGCTTGTTGGTTTCCATCACAACCAATCGGTTGAACCGGCTGACGATTACTTTCGCGTTCTTGCGGTCATCATCCCAAAGCTCGAAGTTACCGCCGTTTTTTTCTTCCCAATCAGGGGATACGTAAAACAAAAGGTTCAAACGGCGGTAACGGTTACGTTTTGCATCGTGGCTATTGTCGAGGTGTGGGTTCAGGAAATCGCCCTCGAACATCATCGAAAGCCCGCCAGCGTAGAGAGACGGGTCTGGTTCCAAGTCATGAAAACCTACGATTTCTGCAATTTTCCCTACTATTTCTGGGCTCTGGAACGCATACGTGATTTCGGATAACAGGGGGTCGTATTGATCGAGGCTGGCCGAGGTTTTCTTTTTCTCCCGAAAGGATTCGCGGTTATAAAAACCTTCTGCGTCCTTGGGGAAGGCAGCATAAATGGCGTTAGTCACCTCTGCAGGTAACAACTCATCAATGACAAAGTGCCGTGTACGTGTGCCAACGGGATTATTCCACTGCTGACGAATAGCTTCGGTGTGTTCGTCCAGCTTATTCAGGATTTCTTGAGTGAGTGTTGTGCGGTCCATTGAGCCATCTCCTTCTTGCTGCGGGGCAGTTTAATGATCTAGGTGGCTGCCTGCCAGAATGAAAAAGCCCGGCAGGTGCCGGGCTCTTTCATTCACCGCTCAGGCACTCAGTTGCCGTAAACCGGGAACTTGGCGCAGATGGCCTTGACCTGCTCGCGCACGCGGTCGACCACGGACTCGTCGCCCATGTTCTCCAGAATGTCGCAGATCCAGCCGGCCAGTTCGCGGCACTCGGCCTCCTTGAAACCACGGGTGGTCACGGCGGGGGTGCCGATGCGCAGGCCGGAGGTGACGAAGGGGGAGCGCGGGTCGTTCGGCACGCTGTTCTTGTTCACGGTGATGAAGGCGCGACCCAGGGCGGCGTCGGCATCCTTACCGGTGATGTCCTGCTTGATCAGCGACAGCAGGAACAGGTGGTTCTGGGTGCCACCGGAGACCACGTCGAAGCCGCGTTCGATGAACACGCTAGCCATGGTCTGGGCGTTCTTCAGAACCTGCTGCTGATAGGCCTTGAACTCGGGCTGCAGGGCTTCCTTGAAGCACACGGCCTTGGCGGCGATCACGTGTTCCAGCGGGCCACCCTGGGCGCCGGGGAACACGGCGGAGTTCAGCTTCTTCTCGATCTCTTCGTTCTTGCGAGCGAGGATCAGGCCGCCGCGCGGGCCGCGCAGGGTCTTGTGGGTGGTGGTGGTGACCACGTCGGCAAACGGCACCGGGTTCGGGTACACACAGGCGGCGACCAGGCCGGCCACGTGGGCCATGTCGACGAACAGGTAGGCACCGACCTTGTCGGCGATGGCGCGGAAGCGGGCGAAGTCCAGTACCTGGGAGTAGGCGGAGAAGCCGGCGACGATCATCTTCGGCTTGTGCTCGACGGCCAGGCGCTCGACTTCGTCGTAGTCGATCAGGCCGGCGTCGGTGATGCCGTACTGCACGGCGTTGTACAGCTTGCCGGAGGAGGATACGGAGGCGCCGTGGGTCAGGTGGCCGCCGTGGGCCAGGCTCATGCCGAGGATGGTGTCGCCGGCCGACAGCAGGGCCAGGTAGACCGCTGCGTTGGCCTGGGAACCGGCGTGGGGCTGGACGTTGGCGTAATCGGCGCCGAACAGCTCCTTGGCGCGATCAATCGCAAGCTGCTCGACCACGTCGACGTACTCGCAGCCGCCGTAGTAGCGCTTGCCCGGGTAACCCTCGGCGTACTTGTTGGTCAGCACGCTACCCTGGGCTTCCATCACCGCCGGGCTGGTGTAGTTCTCCGAGGCGATGAGTTCGATGTGCTCTTCCTGGCGCTGGGCTTCCTGCTCCATCGCGGCGAAGAGTTCGGCATCGTAGCGGGCGAGGGTCAAATCACGGCTGAACATGGCGGTCCTCTCAGGGATCGGTACGTGGAAAGGCGCGCATTCTAACCCATAGGTCGCTGGCTGACACATGAAGGTCGGTCATGCGACAGACAAGTGGCGCTCACGCGGATTCCTCTTCTGCGCCGCGCGGCTCGGCGAGCTTTTCCTGCGGGGCTTAGCTGAGCATGAACAGCGCGGCGCCGCCGAACTGGGCTTCCAACTGGTCGGCGGGCATCGGGCGGCCGAAGAGGAAGCCCTGCACTTCGTCGCAGCCGTGCTCGCGGAGGAAGTCGAGCTGGGCGTGGGTCTCGACCCCTTCGGCGATCACCGCCAGGTTGAGGCTGTGGGACATGGCGATGATGGCGCGGGCGATCTGCGCGTCGCGCTCGCCGTCGGGAAGGCCGTCGACGAAGCTGCGGTCGATCTTCAGCACGTCGATGGGGAAGCGCTTGAGGTAGTTGAGCGAGGAGTAGCCGGTGCCGAAGTCGTCCACGGCGATGCACAGGCCGAGGCGCTTGAGGTTGGCGAGGATTTCCATGGCCTCGGCCACGTCGCGCATGAGGATGCTCTCGGTCAGCTCCAGCTCCAGGCAGGCGGGCGGCAGGCCGCTCTCGGCAAGGATGCCGGAGATGCGCTCGACCAGTTGCCCGTCGGCGAACTGACGGGCGGAGATGTTCACCGAGACCTTGGGCAGGCGCATCCTGCGTTGGTGCCACACGCGCAGTTGGCGGCAGGCCTCGCGCAGGACCCAGTCGCCGACCTCCACCACCAGGCCCAGTTCTTCCAGCACCGGGATGAACTCGCCGGGCGGGACCAGGCCGCGCTCGGGGTGGCGCCAGCGCAGCAGGGCCTCGACGCCGGTCAGGCGCTTGCCGTCGCCGGAGAACTGCGGCTGGTAGTAGAGGACGAACTCGTGCTGTTCCAGGGCGTGGCGCAGGTCGCTCTCCAGCTCCAGGCGCTCCAGGGCGCGGGCGTTCATCTCGGCCTGGTAGAACTGGAAGTTGTTCTTGCCGCGTTCCTTGGCGTGGTACATGGCGGTGTCGGCGTTCTTCATCAACTGGCTCGGCTCGTGGCCGTCCTGCGGGCCGAGGGCGATGCCGATGCTGGCGGTGACGAAGAATTCGCGGCCTTCCAGCACGAAGGGTCGGGCCAGGCGCGAGAGGATCTGCTCGGCTACGGTGATGGCGCGGTTCAGCGCGGTCTCGCGCCCGGCGCAGGGCGACAGCAGCAGGGTGAACTCGTCGCCGCCCATGCGGGCGACGGTGTCGTCCTCGCTGACGCAGCCGGCCAGGCGCACGGCGACGTCCTTGAGCATGCGGTCGCCGGCGGCGTGGCCGAGGGAGTCGTTGATCGGCTTGAAACGGTCGAGGTCAAGGAACATCAGCACTACCCATTCCTCGCGGCGCTCGGCGTGCTGGAGGGCGGTGTACAGGCGCTCCTGGAACAGGGTGCGGTTGGGCAGCTGGGTGAGTGCGTCGTAGTAAGCGAGGCGGTGGATGCGCTGCTCGCTGGCCTTGCGCTCGCTGATGTCGCTGAAGAAGCACACGTAGCTGACCAGGTCGCCTTCCTCGTCGTGTACGGCGGTGATACCGACCCAGGCAGGGTAGTGGTCGCCGACGCGGCGCTTGAGCCAGATCTCGCCCTCCCAACTGCCGTGCTGGTTGAGCTGGCGCAGGATGTAGTCGAGCTGGGTGGCCTGCTGGCGGTCGGCGGTGAGCAGCGAGGGCAACTGGTCGAGCATTTCGGCGGACTGGTAGCCGGTGATGCGGGTGAAGGCTTCGTTGACCTGGACGATGTAGCCGGCCGGGTCGGTGACCAGGATGGCCGAGGTGGAGTGCTCGAACACCGTGGCGGCCATGCGCAGGTCCTTCTCGGCACGGCGCTGCTGGCTGATGTCGCGGCCGACACCGAGCATGCCTTCGAAGCGGCCGTGCTCGTCCCACATGAGCATGATGCGCAGCTCCACCGGGATCTTGCGGCCATCGGCGCGCAGGCAGTCGAACAGGAGCAGTTGTGGTGGCAACTGGCTGCGCAGTTCCGCCAGGCGCTGGGGATCGCCCAGGGCGTGGTCGACCTTGTCCAGCAGGATGAACAGCGAGGCCAACTGACGCGGGTTGGCCACGGTGCCGTTGAAACCATGGTCGATCACCCATTCCGGGCTCAGGCCCAGTACCGGTTGCACCGAGGGGCTGACGTAGTTGAGCTTCAGCTCGCGGTCGCTGGTGAAGATGACGTCGCTGATGCTCTCGGCCAGCAAGCGGTAGCGCCGCTCGCTGTCGCGCATCTGTTCGCTGGCCTCGATCTGCTCGGTGATGTCCTTGGCCACGCCGATCAGTCGGCTGACCCGGCCCTGATCGTCGCGGGTCAGGGCCTGCTCGCGGATGTCGAACCAGTGCCAGCTGCCGTCGCGGTGACGCCAGCGCAGCAGGCATTGCAGCAACTGCCCGTCGCTGACCACCTGCTGCAGGCTGCGCATGCGGGCGTACTGTTCCTGGTCGTCCGGGTGGAGGATCTGCTCCCAGAAGTGCTCGCCCATCTCGCGCAGCTCGCGCGGGCTATAGCCGAGCTGCTGGCCGAGGCGGTTGTTGCTGAGCATCACCCGGCGCGCTCCGATGTCGTGAACGTAGAGGGTGTCGGGCACCGCCAGCACCACGTCGGACCAGAAGCGCTCGCGCTCGATCAGCGACAGCTCCATGCGTTTGCGGCTGGTGATGTCGCTCATGCTGAGGGTGACGGCGTGCAGGTCCTGGATCATCTCGGGCATGCGCAGTACCACCCAGAGGTGCCGTTCCACGCCCTGGGGCGTGACGATGTGGGCTTCCAGCTCCAACTGCTGCTGGGTGCCGAGCACGGCGGCGATGAGCTGCATGCGCATGCCGCCGGGGCGCAGCGGGCGGTCGCCGATGATCAGTTGCCACGCCTGGTCGGCGTTGCGCACGCCCAGCAGGCGCAGGGCGAACTGGTTGACCTCGGTGACCCGCAGGCGCTGTTGCAGTGACAGATGCCGCTCGGGGTGGTCCTGTAGCCACTGTTCCAGGGCCTGGGCGTCGCGGATGCCGTTGTGCAGCAGGTGCTCGCGCAGGCTGGCGAGGTCGAGCACGCAGAGGGCGACGCCGGTGCCTTCGAAGATTTCCTGGTAGCGCCGGCGGGTCTCCTGCAGCACCCGCAGGGCCTGCTGTTCCTCGGTGACGTCACGCAGGACCCAGACGTAGCCGATGAGCTTGGCGCCGTCGTTGAGGTCGCTGCGGGTCACGGTGAACAGGCGTTGTACGGTGCCGACGCTGACCTGCACCAGGTCGGGGCCGAGGTCCTGGCTGTACTGGACGGTGTGCAGCAACAACGGGTCTAGGTTGGGCAGCAGGGCCAGCAGGTGGACCTGCTGGGCGTCCTCGCTGCTGAGGCCGAACATGGCTTCGGCCTGGGCGTTGAGGTAGCAGACCAGGCCGTCGGTCCAGGTCACCACCACGCGCTCTTCGATCGCCCCGAGGGCGCTGGCCGCCTGGCGCAGGGAGCGCCGCGAGGCGTCGTTAAGGGCTTGCAGGCTGCGCTGCTCGCGCTGCAGGACGAACAGCGCCAGCAGGGCCATGGCGGCGCAGACGGAGAACAGGGCGAGCTTGCCGATCAGGCCGGGCAGCCTGGTCGCTCGGGCCTGGCGCTCGTCGTACAGGGCGCGCAGTTGCCAGTCGCTGTTGGCCAGGGGCAGTTGGGCAAGGGTCTGGGCCTGCTCTTCGGCGGTCAGGGGCACGCCGGTGGCTTTGCTCGGGTCCGCTTCGGTGCCGCCGTGAATCAGCACGCGCTGGTTGAGGCGGTCCTCCAGCAGCCAGCCGCAGCTCAGGCCGCGCTCCCGCAGCCAGTCTTGCAGTACGGAGGCGTCGAGGCGCAGTGCCCAGCTACGCCCCTGGCCGTCGTGGAGCAACAGGTAGACCAGGCCGCCGGCCTCGGGGGTGAAGGCGAAATGGTAGGGCTGGCCGGCGCTGCGATGGGCCAGGGCGGCAATGTAGAGGCTGTCGTTGCTGCCGGGGGCACTGTCGTCGAGCACGCCGCCCCGGGGCGAGACCCGGACGATGCTGTGCATCTGCGGGTAGAGCACATGGAGGCTGTCGAGCAGGGCTGGCTCGCTGATCTCGCGGCCGCTGTACTGCAGCAGGGCAAGGCCGGCCTCGGCTTCCTGCTCCATGGTGCCCGCCAGTTGCCATGCGAGCTGCTCGGTGAGGGTGCGGTCATGCTGGCGCTGGTCGGTCTGCAGGTGGTGGTACTCCTGCAGCAGTTGCCAGAACAGCAGCCCGATCATGACCATCACCAGTACCACGAGCAGGCCCTTGACCGAGCGCTGCAGAGCGGGGCCCTGGGGCTCTCCGGGCGCGCGGTGGGTGAGGGCGGGCGAGGTGTCGGGCACGGCGCAATCCTGATCCATCGGCGCGAAGGCCGAACGGGCTGGTCGGGGTTGTCTGGGGAAAGCCGGCTAGCATGCCTGGGGTTGCGGCAAAGTGCCAGCACAGCCGACGAGCGTCCGGCGGGCCGGAATCACCGGCGCGCCGCAGCAGGAAAACGCCCGCAGCCGGTGCGCGAGCAGGGACCCCGATCAGCCTTCTTCGGCGCTCGCTACCGTTGCTTGGGGGGGGAGGCTGTGGAGGTGACGGTTGTTCCCGGGGTGGGGTGTCGGCGTTCCGGCCATATCTGCGCTGGCGCCAGCTCCAGGAGCGCGGCGATGGCGCGCTCGACCCGGGGATAGGGCAGGCGTTTGGCATTCTTAACCGCCGCACTGGAGACACCGAGTTGGCGGGCCACCTCCGCCAGGCTGTGGCCTCGTGTGCGCAGTTGGTACTTGACCCACTCCCAACGCTCGTCTTCGTCCTGGGGGATATCGAGGGGGAGCGAGGCAGGGTGCGGCGGTTGATCAAGGTAGGCCAGCAGGTGCCTGTGCAGGGCGGGTTGGGCTGTGCGTAATGGCCGCTCGAGGGCGGCACGGGGGAAGTGCAGGCGGTTGTGCAGGCGTTCGAAGGCAATGGGGCAGGCGAAGGCCTGCCGGTGGAACCGTTCGTCGTTCGGCGCGGGGTGGGCCAGCTCGAGCCGCAAGGCCTGGGTGGATGGTTCGGTCAGCGGGGCCAGGGCATTGGCCAGCAGGGCCAGGATGAGTTCGTCGAACTGCCGGGTGTGGGGAGGGGCCCCGGGCAGCAGGCGGAATTCCACTTGCAGGCCATGGGCGCCGAGTCTCAACTCCAGCCGGGCGGGGGTCACCAGCCAGGTCAGGTGGCGCTGGGCGCACCTCAGTGCTTCGCCGAAGGTGCAGGCGCTCTGCACGGCCTGGCCGTAGAGACCGAGCGCGCCCAGGTCCAGCCGGGTGCCCTGGTACAGGCCGATATGGGGGAGGGGGCCCTCGTCGGCGTGCTCCAGGAGGTTGAGAAAGTCGTCCAGGGGCCAGGACGTGCCCGGCAGCAGGGCGTCTGGACCGTGGCCCAAGGCCTTGGCGAGGGGGGGGAGCAGGTGGCGGCAGCCCAGCAGCAGGCTGGCGGAGATCACCCGCCCCTCTGTGGTGTCAGTCATCGGGAGGGTCAGTAGTAAATGAGTGTGAACACTAACGCGCCGTTGGCGATACCAGCGTTGAACGGTTCGTTCAGCCTTAGATAACGCGCGCTGTAGGGAAAGGCGTACGACTGCCCTGGGGAGTCGGTCAGTGCCAGCACGCCCCGTACCACGCGGTTATCCAGGGGGGCCGGCCCCGTTTGCCCCTCGAAGCGCTGGTGCACCTCGATGGCCACGCCCTGGGCGCTGTCGGGGCCAGGGCTCAGGCGCATCAGACCACGGGCGGCGTCCACGGCGCCGTCGCTGGGGCGCAGGGCGATGCCGATGTCGTTCTGCTGCCAGCCGGCCTGTCCGTCGAAGAGCCGGCGGGTTCCGTGGAACGGTGGGCAGTTGACCAGTCGCACGGCGAAGTCGACCCAGGGTGTGGCATCGCCCGGCTGGGCCAGCAATGCCGCGGAGAAGGTGCCGAGGACGACGTCGACATCGGTGGCCATGCAGGTGCTGCTGACCAGGTTGAGGCTGCCGCTCAGCTCGGTTCGCCCTATTTCGCCAGTGCCGCAGTGGAGTGACAGTGCAGGCAATTGGTCACCCGCCAGTGCGCCGGGTTGCAGGGTGGGTTCGGTCTTCACCAGTTGCAGCACCACGGCCGCACCCTGGGCAGTCGACAGGGCGGCGCCGCCTGGTGCGCTGTAGCGCACGCCGACGCCTGGCAGGCCGGTCTGGTAGACCGGCGCCTCGGCTGACTGGGCGTCTTGCCAGAGGGACTGTGCCGGGCGAGGGATGAGTTCGAGTGACAGGGGCTGATCGGCATCGTCGCCGCTGGTGACCTGGGGGGCCGGCAGCCACTGTTCATACAGCACGCTGCCGATGGGGGCGGAGGCCGGCAGGCTGATGGCGGGTGCTCCGAACGGAACCTGGCGACTGCTCGCCGTCATCGCCTGGCAATCAGCCTGGGCGTGGAGCGCTAGCAGACTGGTGAAAAGAGGGGGCAGCCAGGCGGCCAGGCGTATGAAGTGCAGGGTCGGCATGGTCGGCTCCTGATCAGGGGTGGCAGATGAGGTCACGGGGCGGCTCATTGGCATCGGGCAGCGGATGGGGAACCTGGAAGCGGCACTGCTGTTCGGTAGCTTTGCCCCAGGTGGCCATGAGTGTTTCGGGTTGGTTCTCCAGGCGCAGGTAGATGAGGCCACCCTGGCCGACCACGCCCAGTGCACGGCCCTGGTCGTCCTGCAGGCTTGCGCTGAAAGGAAGTGGGGTGTTGTCCGGCAAAACGCCACGGGCCAGCAGGACGCTGCCGGAACGCGTGGGGTACTTCACCATCAGCACGGCGCCGCTGCGGGGGGCTGCGCGCTGCTCGGTCTCGTCGAACTCGACGGTGTCGGCAGAGCCGGCCGGGTCGAGGATCAATTCGTTCATCTGATAGGGCTGGAGCCCGGCCACGACCGCGTGACCTTGACTGTCGAGCACCAGGCCGGGCTGCCTGGCAACCCGGGCCCCCGCGCCGCCCGGTGCGACCAGCACGGCGAATGTATCGCCCTGCATGGGGGTCAGGGTGACGCCCTCCGGGTGGGCGACCAGGCTGCCGTTGAGACCGAGCGTGGTGTTCCGGTAGCCGTTGCCCTGGGTCATGGCACCGCTCACCAGTGCGCGTGACGACTGGTAGGTACCGCCGAGGCTGGTGGAGCTGGAGCTCTCGCTGCTTCGGGCCCGGGAGAGCGAGTACGAGAGCTGGCGCGCGCTGCCTGCACGGCCTCGCAAGGCCAAGCGTTCGTCATAGGAACCGTCGTGTTGGCGGGAGAAGGTGCTGGACAGGCTTTCGATACCGCCAAAGCGTGCGTCCAGTGGAATGCTGAGCGTCAGTCGCGCCTGGCCGTCGGGTTGTCCCCGGGCGTCCCGGACGCGGGTGAGGTCCAGGCCCAGGCTGACTCGATCAAAGCGATGGGCGTAGCCAATCTGGTACTGCCGCGCCCAACGCGGGTTCCCCCAGTCACGCTGGAGTATCACGCTGGTGTTGAGCTGCCCGGCCGCGCCGACATTGAGCGTAAGGTTCGCGCTTGCTCGGTCGCGCAGTCCGGCCATCGTCGCGTCGGCTTGCACGGGGCGCGGCGAATCCTGGCGGTGTGCTGCGCGGTTGAGGGACTGGTAACCCGGTGATGGGGCATGGCGCACCTCCATGGCGAGGCTTGGCCCGTCCGCGGGCCAGCTGCGTGCATAGGCCAGGCCTAGGCTGCTGCCCTGCTCGCGCTGGCCGTGAATCCGCGCCTGGCTGCGGGTGAGGTCGGCCGCGAGGGCGCCCAGTCTGGTATTGAGCGCTGTGCCAATCATCAGGGCGGTGTAGCCGGGGCTGGCCTGGCCTCCGAGGTAGGCAGTGGTGCGGTTGTCCAGGCCACGTCTGAACAGACCATCCAGCATCATGGGCTGGCGCTTGAGCGACGGGGCGCGCAGGCGTCCGGCCGCCAGGCTGAAGCGCACCTGGCCCGGCCGCAGCAGTTCCACTGCCGGGCTGTAGGGCAGCGAGATGCGCTGCTCGCTGCCATCGGCTTCCAGGACCCGTACTTCGAGGTCCCCCCCTCGTCCGGGGGGGACGAGGTCATCCAGTTCGAAAGGCCCGGGGGCGACGTTGATCTCCTTCAGCAGGGTGTCGCCCTGCCAGACCTGGACACGTGCCTGGGTTCGGGCGACCCCTCGGAAGACCGGTGCGAAGTTGCGCTGGGAGTAAGGCAGCATGCGGGCGTCGCTATAGAGGCGAACGCCGCTCAGGGGCACGCTCGGGAGCAGTTGCCCGCTGCTGTTGACCTCGCCGATTTCCAACTGGCTGCTCCAGTCGTCCAGATCACGCTGCAGGTAGGTGGCTGCGTTGTGGTAGGTGGATGGGACGCCGCTCTGCCAGGCCTGGCTGCCCTGGTGGCGGAGTCGCCAGCGGCCCAGGTTGAGCCCGCCATCCAGGCTGAGGAAGAGGTTGTCGGTGGTGCCGCTCTCCTGTTCCTGGCGACTGGCATTGAGGTTGTAGCCGAGCGCGAGGGCCGTTACGCCTTCGTCCCACAGGCTGCGGTCCACATAGTCATTAGCATTGCGACGCAAGGCGAACTGGGGGATTTGCAGGTTCAGCACCAGTTCCGCCATGTCGAAGCGGGCTTGCCCGGCGTCCACTTGGTCTTCCAGGCGCCCGCAGGTCGCAGGGGCGATCGTGTGCAGGCGTGCTGCATCGACGCCAATGAGGACGAGCATGTCCGGCTGCAGGCAGGGAAAAGGGCCTCGGTCGTCGGTAACGACCTCGATCTCGCGGCGCAGGGCGATCCGTTCGTTCACGCGGATATCCACCGGGTAGCGGCCCGGCACCACCGGGTACTCGTCCTCGAACTGGCTGAGGTCGAAGTCTCGCGCTTCAGGGGGCAGGAAGGCGTCGTCGAAGACGATGGGGTCGTCGGCAAGGCAATACCTATCCAGAACCAGACACCCTCCAAGTGCCAACAGCACGAGCAGCAGGCAGCGGCAATGCCGCTGCAAAATGGGGTGCATCGAGGGTCAGGGGGTCAGGGGGTCAGGAGGGCGTCATGATCAGCGCTGGCACCGAAGTCGTTGATGATCCGGAATTCGACGGGCGCTTTACCGGAGGCTTGGTGTAGCCCCTTGAGCGGCAGCCGCAGGGTTTCCTTGGGGGCGACCATGGCGGAGCCGTTGTCCAGCGGAATGTTCTGACCGTCGAGGCGAATGCCGACAAAGGTGATATGGAACGGACCCGGGTTGCTGCAGACCAGCTCGCCATCCCGAACCATCCACTGCAGGGTACCTATGCCGGATTCCAGGCTGCCCAGCCCCTTGGGGCGGTAGAACAGTTTGAGTCGGCTGGAAAAGGCCACCTGCAGCTTGTTGCTGGCGCTTCCGGCTGCCGGTTTGGGGGGCAGTTCGAGCACGTTAAGCCAGAACAGCGATTCGCGGTCCTGCGGCAGGCCCTGTTCAAGCAGGCGGATGCGCAGGCTCTGGCCTTTACCCGGATTGACCCGGGACACCGGGGGGGTCAGCAGGAAGGGGCTACGGGCCGTTGCTACGCTTTCGATGTTCGGGCTCTGGTCGATCCAGGCTTGCGCCAGTGCTGGCAGTTCCCCGTTATTGGTCATTTGAACGGTGATCTCCCGTTCTTCGCCGGGGTAGATCACCCGGGTACCGGTAATGACGATGCCCCCTTGGGCGAAGGCGGGAGCGAGCATGGCAAGCATGCACAGCCAGGTGCGGATAGGGTTCATGGTGACTCTGTGACTGGAAATGAAGGGGGGAAGGCAGGCATTGCACCTGCCCTCCAGGGTGTTACGGGTAGCTGATGACGTAGGTCGCGGTGGACTCGACGGCACCCGGGGTTACAGCAGCCTTGGCGTAGTAGCGCACCTTGTAGACGGCACTGCCCTGGCCGGCGGTCAGGGTGAGGCCGGTGCTAGTCCCACCAATCAGGTCGAGGGGGTTGCCATTGTTGTCAGTCAGTTCCAGAAGCGCGTTGTCGGCCGGGTCGGTCGCGGCGATGTTGCGCAGGTAGTTCCCGTCCGAGTTGGAGGAGTAGAACACTACCTGGGCCTGGCCGGAGTTGGTCAGGCAGTCTTTCACGCTGATGGTGAAGGGGGTATCGCCGGTGGTGTTGCCCGGAAGTTGCAGGAGAGATGCGTTGGCCTCAGGCAGCGTGACGTTGGCAATGGCAGGGCTCACCACGCCGTTGACGGCGACGGTGCAAGTCTTCTCGACGATCTTGCCGTTGAAACGGATTTCCCCGGTGTCAGGGCCCGCGTTTGCAGCGAAGGCGGTGAGGCTGGCAGTGGAGAGTGCGACAACGGCGGCGGAGGCCATCAATTTCCTGATCATGTTGCGTTCCTTGATTAAGTAAGTGTGGATGTCTGCGCCGTGTACTCCCGGGGCATGGGCAGACCGGCAGCATGTTAGAAAGAGCGGCCTGTGGGACGCTTGCCAGCGTTCTGTAAGGAGGGGAAGTGGTGTTCCGGGAATTCGGCTATCACCTTGGACATAGTGACGATGCTGAGCTACAGGGGGAGGGGGCGTTGAGGGAGGCGCGCGGCGTTTGCACAACCCCAGGGGAGCTAATAAGCTGACGCACTTTCCCATCCATTCCGTCTGCGGCCAATGCCTTGCCACGCAAGCCATTGGCCCGATTCCACACGTTCAGCGAGGTCAAACAGTTTGGCTCAGTACGTCTACACCATGCATCGGGTCAGCAAGGTCGTGCCCCCGAAGCGTGAAATCCTCAAGGACATCTCGCTGTCCTTCTTCCCCGGCGCCAAGATCGGCGTGCTCGGCCTGAACGGCGCAGGTAAATCCACCCTGCTGCGCATCATGGCCGGCGTAGACACCGAGATCGACGGCGAGGCCCGCCCGATGCCGGGCATCAAGGTCGGCTACCTGCCCCAGGAACCGCAGCTCGATGCCAGCAAGACGGTCCGCGAGATCGTCGAAGAGGCGGTCGGCGAGATCAAGCAGGCCCAGGCGCGCCTGGACGAAGTCTATGCCGCCTATGCCGAGCCGGATGCCGACTTCGATGCGCTGGCCGCCGAGCAGGCCAAGTTGGAGGCCATCCTCCAGGCCGCCGACGGCCATAACCTGGAGCGCCAACTGGAGGTCGCCGCCGACGCCCTGCGTTTGCCGCTGTGGGACGCGAAGATCGAGCACCTGTCCGGTGGCGAGAAGCGCCGCGTGGCGCTGTGCCGCCTGCTGCTGTCAGCCCCCGACATGCTGCTGCTCGACGAACCCACCAACCACCTGGACGCCGACTCCGTCGCCTGGCTGGAACACTTCCTCCACGACTTCCCCGGCACCGTGGTGGCCATCACCCACGACCGTTACTTCCTCGACAATGTCGCCGGCTGGATCCTCGAACTGGACCGTGGCCACGGTATCCCCTTCGAGGGCAACTACTCCGGCTGGCTGGAATCCAAGGCCAACCGCCTGGCCCAGGAAGCCAAGCAGGAAGCCTCCCACGCCAAGGCCATGAAGGCCGAACTGGAGTGGGTGCGCCAGGGCGCCAAGGGTCGCCAGGCCAAGTCCAAGGCCCGTCTGCAGCGCTTCGAGGAAATGCAGTCCCAGGAATTCCAGAAGCGCAGCGAGACCAACGAGATCTACATCCCGGCCGGTCCGCGCCTGGGCGACAAGGTCATCGAGCTGCACAACGTCACCAAGGGCTACGGCGATCGCGTGCTGATCGACGACCTGTCCCTGAGCATCCCGAAAGGCGCCATCGTCGGCGTGATCGGCGGCAACGGTGCGGGCAAGTCCACCCTGTTCCGCATGCTCACCGGCAAGGAGCAGCCGGATTCCGGCCGCATCGAGATCGGCGAGACCGTGCAGATCGCCAGCGTCGACCAGAGCCGCGACAGCCTGGACGGCAGCAAGACCGTGTGGCAGCAGGTTTCCGATGGCTTCGAGCAGATCAAGATCGGCAACTACGAAGTCCCGTCCCGCAGCTACGTCGGCCGCTTCAACTTCAAGGGCGCCGACCAGCAGAAGTTCGTCAAGGACCTCTCCGGTGGTGAGCGTGGTCGCCTGCACCTGGCCCTGACCCTGAAGCAGGGCGGCAACGTGCTGCTGCTCGACGAACCGTCCAACGACCTCGACGTGGAAACCCTGCGTGCCCTGGAAGAGGCACTGCTGGACTTCCCCGGCGCCGCCATCGTGATCTCCCACGATCGCTGGTTCCTGGACCGTATCGCCACCCACATCCTGTCCTACGAGGACGACGGCAAGGTGACCTTCTTCGAAGGCAACTACACCGAGTTCGAAGCGGACCGCAAGAAGCGCCTCGGCGAGGCGGCTGCCCAGCCGCACCGCGTGCGCTACAAGAAGCTGGCTCAGTAAGCCGGCAGCACCACGAAAAACGGAGCCCTCGGGCTCCGTTTTTCATTCCGGGGGCGCTTACTTCACCTTGCGGCTCAGGTCCTCCAGGCTGCGTTGCAGCTGATCGATGCGGCTGTCCTGGCTGTCCACCTCACGCTTGAGGCCGGACAGGTCGCTGGAGGAGGAACTGCTGCGCTTGGCATCCTCCAGTCCACGCTGCAGTTGATCGATGCGGTTGTCCTGGTTCTCCAGCTCGCGCTTGAGGCTGGAGATATCGCTGGACGACGAACTGCCACGCTTGGCGTCCTCCAGGCTGCGCTGGAGCTGATCGATCCGCCCCTTCTGGCTGTCCAGGTCGCGCTGGACGTTGGACAGGTCCGACGAGCCGGTGGTGCGCTTCACCTCCTCCAGCTGGCGGTTCAGGGTGCTGATGGTGCTGGCCTGGTCACTGACCTGCCGGGTCAGCTTCTCCAGGCTTTCCTGGGTTCTCTTCAACTGCTCCTGCATCTTCTCGAGGGTGTCGATGCTGATGCGGGATTCCTTCAGCGTTGTGCCACCGAGCGGATTGCGATCGACCGTAACCAGGTTGCTGTAGCTGCTGGACGAACTGCCGACCTCGATGCCCGCCTGAGCCGCCCCGGCAAGACCCGCCAGGACCAGGGCGGCCAGGGAAGCGGTGAAGGGACGGACAGAACGCTTGGGCAAGCTGGACATGAACAGGTGCTCCTGAGTAGGTGCCGATATGGCACATCGCTATGACTGGAGCGCCGGGGTGCCGTTCCGTTTGTCGGGACGGATCAGTTGTATCCAATCATGACGGCCGATGACGACACGACGGCAGTGGATCGCCGAGCCGGTTTACCTGTGTCGTGAAAACGTAACTTTCTGGTGCTGGCAGCGCTCTAAAAAAGTGCAAAAACGCCAGAATCCGATAGCACGGGTATCTGCCGGAACAGAGCGTTCGGAGCGTAGGTTTATGGTGTGTGGTGGCGGGGATTTACAGCAAATGCACCAAAAAATTTCATCAATGCGTCATTTTGCCCTGTTTATGTGCCGGATCGCTTGCTAGAGTCTCGCGCTACCGATTGTCCACAAAAGAAAAATACTGGTGAGCATCATGACTCCTTCCCTGGACCTGTTCCTGCAACGGCTCAAGCAACGCGACCCCCACCAGCCCGAATTCCACCAGGCGGTGGAAGAGGTCCTGCGCAGCCTCTGGCCCTTCCTTGAAGCCAACCCCCGCTACCTGCGCGACGGCCTGCTGGAGCGTCTGGTCGAGCCCGAGCGCGCCATCCTGTTCCGCGTGCCGTGGGTCGATGACAAGGGCCAGGCTCAGGTCAACCGTGGCTTCCGCGTGCAGATGAGCAGCGCCATCGGCCCCTACAAGGGCGGCCTGCGCTTCCACCCCTCGGTCAACCTCGGCGTGCTCAAGTTCCTGGCCTTCGAGCAGGTGTTCAAGAACTCCCTCACCTCCCTGCCCATGGGCGGCGGCAAGGGCGGTTCGGACTTCAATCCCAAGGGCAAGAGCGATGCCGAAGTGATGCGCTTCTGCCAGTCGTTCATGAGCGAGCTGTACCGCCACATCGGCGCGGACCTGGACGTACCCGCCGGCGACATCGGCGTCGGTGCCCGCGAGATTGGCTACCTGTTCGGCCAGTACAAGCGCCTCTCCAACGAATTCACCTCGGTGTTCACCGGCAAGGGCCTGGCCTACGGCGGCAGCCTGGTGCGCCCCGAGGCCACCGGCTATGGCTGCGTCTACTTCGCCCAGGAAATGCTCAAGGACCAGGGCCGTGGTTTCGACGGTGCGCGCGTGGCCATCTCCGGGTCCGGCAATGTGGCGCAGTACGCCGCGCAGAAAGTCATGGAGCTGGGTGGCAAGGTGATTTCCCTGTCCGACTCCGGCGGCACCCTGTTCATCGAAGACGGCCTGACCCCCGCGCAGTGGGACGAGATGATGGAGCTGAAGAACGAGCGCCGTGGCCGCCTGGAATCCCTGCAGGGCGCAGGCTTGCGCTTCCTGGCCGGCGAACGGCCGTGGAAGCTGGCTTGTGACATCGCACTGCCCTGCGCCACCCAGAACGAACTGGACGCCGACGACGCCCGCACCCTGCTCGCCAATGGCTGCATCTGCGTGGCCGAGGGTGCCAACATGCCCTCCACCCTCGAAGCGGTGGATGCCTTCCTCGAGGCCGGCATCCTCTTCGCCCCGGGCAAGGCCTCCAACGCCGGCGGCGTCGCCACCAGCGGCCTGGAGATGAGCCAGAACGCCATGCGCCTGCACTGGACCGCTGGCGAAGTAGACCAGCGCCTGCACGGCATCATGCAGAACATCCACCATGCCTGCGTCTACTACGGCGAGGAAAACGGCCGGATCAACTACGTGAAGGGCGCCAACATCGCCGGCTTCGTCAAAGTGGCCGACGCCATGCTGGCGCAGGGGCTGGTCTGACACGACCCACCCGCACCCGGACGAACAAGGGCAGCCAATCGGCTGCCCTTTTCATGTCGCCCCGGCGGCAGGGCCTGTGCGCTACAACGGGCCGTGTAGTCCGCACATAGGCCTCGCACTCAATCACTGTGCCCACCCAGGGCGCGAGCGGCCGCGCGGTCCTTGTCCCGCTTCCACTCGTCATCACGGTCCCGCGTCACCTGTTCGCGGAACTCCCGCAGCTCCTGGCTGCGCATCTGCTCCTTGCACTGCTCGAAGCCGTCGCCCCAGCCCTCGGCATAGGTGCGGTCGCGCAGGTAGCGGGGCACGTCCTTGCGGAACTCGCCGGTTATCGCCCTGGCGGTCTGGCGGCCGCTGCTGCAGCCGTCCTGGTAGCCGCTGGCGAACGCCGGTGGATAACCCTGGGCAACCGGGTAGTCATGGGTGGTCTCGCAACCGGCGAGAAGCAGGGCCGCGCAGAGCAGGACAGGCAGGGTGGCGCGCATGCACGCCATGGTGAGCTCCCATGCGCCGTAGGGCAGGCGCCTTCGCCGGATGGTCGGGGCGCGGACCGGGTCCGCGCGCCCATTCTCGGCAGCGGGATGTCGTCTTTTCGTCAAGACGCCGTGAGCGTGACGTTGTGGAAGTCTTCCCGCTCGCTCTGGATCAGACAACGCACGGGCAGGAATTGCTGGATCACCTCGATGTTGCTGGTCAGGTGGTCGCTCAGCACGCAGGTGCTGAACTGCCCGCCGCCGGCCAGGGCCATTGGCAGCAGCAGCTGGTCGGCCAGGTATTCCGAGGTGACCGCCCCGCTGGCGAGCCAGGCCAGCAGCGGCCGGATCGCCAGGTCCGCCACCCGTTCGGCCGACAGGCGCGTCTGGCCCAGGGCGCAGAACAGCTCGGTCACCGCGTCGCAGCCCACCTTCAGCAGCAAGGCATTGCCCGGCCCCATGCCGGGTGCGAGGTAGGCGCGTTTCAGCGCCTCCTCCGGCCAGCCCAGGCGCATCGCCACCTGGCGCAGCTCGCGCTCCCCGACGTGGTGCGGGATGTTGGCCAGCACGGCCGTGGCTTCCTGCTCGCGTACCTCGCCGCGTGCTGGCAGCGCCAGCGGGCGCAGTTCGCCCGGCTGCACCTGCAGCATCACCTCACCACCGCCGGCGGGCATGAAGCCATGGCGTAACAACTCCATCTCCACCTGGGCGCCCATGCGGCGCAGCAGGGGCAGCCAGGCATGCTCGATGAAGTCCGCCGGCGGGGCCAGCGGGTTGTGGGTGCCGCCGCTTATCCACAGGCGAGCCGGGCTGTCGGCGAACAGCAGGGCCGGCAGCAGGGTTTGCAGCACCAGCGTGCAACTGCCCGCACTGCCGATGGCGAAGCGGTAGTCGCCCCCGCGAATCGCGCCGGGAATGAAGGTCAGCTCCATCGAGCCCAATTCGGCCCCCTGGGTGCGTGCGCCACAAATCTGTGCAGAGGCCTGGACCGCCGTCAGGTGCTGGCGCAACAGGCCCGGACGCCCGCGCTGCTTGCGGATGTTGCGGATGCGCATCGGGCGGCCGGTGATCATCGACAGGCTCAGCGCGCTGCGCAGGATCTGGCCACCGCCGATGGCGCCGTCGAGTTCGAGAAAATCCGTGTTCATGGTTCGGTGTTCCAATCCGTTGTTCGTGCCCGGCGGTCTGGCCAGGCCAATGGTGCACTGGGTTGCGAGTTGTGCGTCGTTTGCCTGCTCACAGCGCCCTGATCAGCGCCGAGAGCTCTTCCTCCGGCATCAACTGCTGGCCACGCAGGCTTTCCAGCCGGGCCTTGAGCTGGGTCGTGCTGGTCCAGTTGACGAGTCTTTTCTGCCTGTGGCGCCAGGCGCTGAGTGCCTGCAACCAGGGTTCGCGTGATGCTTGCGGTGCCTCGCAGAGCCCGTCCAGCAGTGCCTCCAGCTGGGCGTGGGTGGGGAGTATCCGGCTGAGGCGAAGACCGCCCGCCATGTCGGTTGCGGCAAGGCGTGTCATCGCGGTCCGGAGTGCGGGTTCGAACGCTGGATGGCAAAGGCGCTCCAGGCCCTGCAGCGCTTCGACGACCACGCCCGGCGCGCGGTCATCCAGCAAGGCGAGGCAGGCATCGCCGGCCTGCTCCGGAACCTGCTCCACCAGCACCTGCAAGCCTCTGCGGCGGACCGACGGCAAGGATGAGGCGAGCGCCTGGCGGGCCAGGGGCACGGCCTCATCCATACGCAGCTCGGCGGCCTGGCCGAGCACGCCGTGCCAGCGCCCCCTGTCCGCCGGGTCCAGCACCAGCGCCCGGCGTACCACGGCCGCCGCATCGACACCGTGGCGCGGTGCGGCCCAGCGGGCCAGGTCGCGGACGGATGGTGAGACGTCCAGCAGGGCCGTTTCCAGCCAGCCGTGCAGTTCCGGTGCATTGGGCTCGGCCTTGATCAGCGCGTACAGCGCCCTGGCGCGCAGGCGGCCGTTGCGGTCCGAGAGGGCCAGCCGCCAGAGCGGTGCGGCGGATTCCGCCGGCAGGCGGCCTAGCCTGTCCATGACCCGGGCACGCAATGCCGGATCGGAGTGCACCAGGGCCTTGTCGATCAGCTCGGCATCCGGCTGTTCTTCGTTTGCCAGGGCGTCGAAGACGAAGCGGGCTTCCTGGCCGCGCAGGCCTGGCAATGCCGCCCGCACGCTGCCTCGCAGAGCGGGCTCGCGCAGGCGCGCGCGGATGCGCTCCAGGGCCACGCTGTGGTCGGCGCGCTGCTTGCGCTGCAGGTCCAGCAGCAGGTCGAGGTTATCCAGCAGGCTTTCGGCCGTGGCGTTGGGTTGCCGGTGCTCCAGTTCGGCCCGGGCCAGTTCGCGCAGGCTCGCCACCGGGTCGTTCAGGCAGACGAGGCAGTAGGCGAGGGCGGTTTCATCCTCGCGCTCCAGCTGGCGACGCAGCACGCCCTCGCGGATGAAACCGTTGCGTTGCAGCGGCAATTCGCGGGCCGTGATGACGGTCCCATTGGCCAGTACGGTTTCGGCCTCGTCCAGCCGGTACCGCAGCCAGTCGGTGTACTCGCCCGCTGCCTGTTTTACGCGGAGTTGGTCCCGCCAATGGGCGAGCCATTGTGTGGTGTTCATTGGGTTCTCCTTGGAGGGGGATCAGGCCCCATCCGCTTCCCGCCGGCTCATGGCTTCGGTGCGGGCGTGGTCGATAGCTGTGCCAGCGGCACGGTCTCCGGGCGCAGGGTCGCTGCGCAGGCGTACAGGCGGGTGGTTTCCGTCTGGGCTTCGGCGTCGCTTTCCGCCACCTGTGCCAAGGCGTAGCGGGCCGCTGCCGGCGCGCCGGTATCGATGACTGCGTAGGCTGCCAGGCAGCCTTCCTGCTGGTCCCGGGCGGCCATGGCGCTGGGGTGGCGCTCGGCGACCACGGCGCGCAGGGCTGGCGAGGGCGGTGCCATCGCCTCGGTGAAGGCCGTGCGATCCGGGTGCCAGGTCAGGCGGCGCGTCTCCAGGCGGTCCGCTGTGTCGATCGCGGCGGCATGCTCGTGCACCAGCAGCACCGGGCCGTCGCCCGTGGGTGCCAGCACCCAGCTCTGGTTCGGCCCCGGGGCTTCGTCGTGGGACCAGGCCAGGTGTGGGCCCTGGGGCGTGGCGAGGTACAGGGCGTGATGGCGCTTGGGGTGCTCGAAGCCACCCATCTGGCTGACCAGCAACGCGGGTGTGCCATCCGCCAGCCGCAGCAGGCGAGCGGCCGCGCTGACCTGCCCCTCTTCCTCGCCGGTTATCCACACCCTGGGTGCCGCGTCAGCCCCCAGGGGCGTGCCGGCGCCGTACAGGGGGTCGGGCGCTGCCAGGCTGGCTGGTGCCGCTGTCGCTGCCCAGGGCAGCGCCAACGTGGTGCCGTGTCGGCGGCCGTCTTGCAACAGGCGCAGCTCGAACGGGCAGGGCGCGGTGGTGCAGGCGGGCAGTGACAGCTCGTAGGCCGTCGCCGAGTCCAGGGGCAGGGTGTCCAGCACCTGGCGCTCCTGGGCGGCGAGGCCGCTGGTCAGGCCCAGGAGCAGCAGGCCGGTGAAGGGTTTGAAGTCCATTTCAGCGGTTCTCCATTGAGGCGATGGCGTCAGGTGGCGTGGGTGTGCACGCAGTGACGCATGAATTCATCCAGCAAGGCGTCGTCCCCCTGGCCGCGCGGCAGTTGCGGGGCTTCGCCGGCGCTGGCCAGCTGGGCCTCGATGAAGGCGTGCAGCACCTCGCGGCGCGGGCCGTGGGTGGCTTCGGTGGCGGCACGCTTGAGCTGCAGCAGCTCGTCGATTTCCGCCAGCAGCGCCGGGTCGTCCAGGGTCACCAGCAGGTCCTCGAAGGGCATCGGCGGGCGGCCACGGCCCTGGTCGAGCCAGCGTACCGCCAACAGTGGGCGCAGGACGTAGAGGTACTTCTTGAAACGCACCTCGTCGCCTTGCAGGTAGCCACGGAAGTTCTTCTTGGCCATGGACAGGTAGTGATGGCGCACGGCCCGGGGCGACCAGAAGGCTTCGGCCAGTTCGCGCAGGCGCGCGGTGGCGGCGTCGTCCTGGCGGTAGACCAGGGGCGAGTCGAGCCACTCCAGCAGCGTGGGGTTGGAGTTGCGCAGCAGGCGCAGGGCCTTGCGCAGCTCCCAGCCGCTCACATCCAACTCGTCGTCCAGCGGGCGCTCGATCACGTCGCGCGGCTCGCGTACCTGCAGGTACCAGTCGGGCTGCTCGACGTAGACGAAGCGCACGTCGTAGTCGCTGTCGCTGGAGGCGAAGCCCCAGGCGCGGCTGCCGGATTCGCAGGCGTAGAGCACGGTGACGTTGCGCTCGCGCTCGACCCGTTGCAGTTCCTCCAGCACCCGCTCGCGCATGGCGGCGGGGAGGGGATGGCGGTTTTCCAGTTTCTGCAGCATCAGCCGCTCTCCCTCAGGGGCGAAAGGCGTTGGGAGGGCAACGCCGATCGTTTCTCATCCTTTCACACAGACTACCTGGCGCAGGGTATGCACCACTTCCACCAGCTCGCGCTGGGCGTGCATCACGGCGTCGATGTCCTTGTAGGCCATTGGGATCTCGTCGATCACGTCCTCGTCCTTGCGGCATTCCACATGGGCGGTGGCGCGGATCTGGTCGTCCACGGTGAACAGTTTCTTCGCCTTGGTGCGGCTCATGGTGCGGCCGGCGCCGTGGCTGCAGGAGCAGAACGCCTCCTCGTTACCCAGGCCGCGCACGATGAAGCTGCGCGCGCCCATGGAGCCCGGGATGATGCCCAGCTGGCCCTTCTGCGCCGATACCGCGCCCTTGCGGGTCACCAGGACTTCCTGGCCGAAGTGCTGCTCCTTCTGCACGTAGTTGTGGTGGCAGTTCACCGCTTCCAGGTTGGCCTCGAAGGGTTTCTTGATCACCGTACGCGCCGCCGCGATCACGGCGTGCATCATCAGTGCGCGGTTCTGCTTGGCGAAGTCCTGGGCCCAGCCCACGGCCTCCACGTAGTCGTCGAAGTGCTGGCTGCCTTCTTCGAAGTAGGCCAGGTCGCGGTCCGGCAGGTTGGCGATGTGCTGGCGCATATCGGCCTGGGCCAGTTCGATGAACAGGCTGCCGATGGCGTTACCCACACCGCGCGATCCGCTGTGGAGCATGAACCAGACGCGCTGGGCCTCGTCCAGGCAGACCTCGATGAAGTGGTTGCCGGTTCCCAGGGTTCCCAGGTGCTTGCGGTTGTTGGTCTTCTCCAGGCGCGGGTACTTGTCGGTGATCACCTTGAAGCGCCCGGCCAGGGCCGACCAGGCGTGGTCCGCCAGCTCCGGCACGTCTTCCCAGGACCCCTTGTCTCGGCCACCGCGAGCGGGGCTACGACCGTGGGGCACGGCCTTCTCGATGGCGCTGCGCAGGCCCGCCAGGTTGTCCGGCAGGTCGGAGGCGGTCAGCGAGGTGCGTGCGGCGATCATTCCGCAACCGATGTCTACGCCCACGGCGGCCGGGATGATGGCGCCGACGGTGGGGATCACGCTGCCGATGGTCGACCCCTTGCCCAGGTGCACGTCCGGCATCACGGCCAGGTGCTTGAAGATGAAGGGCATCTTCGCGGTGTTGATCAGTTGCTTGCGCGCGTCCTCCTCCACCGGTACGCCCTGGGTCCAGAGCTTGATCGGCTTGCCGTTGGTGACTTCCAGCAGGTTGTAGTGCTTTTCCATGGTTCCTTCTTTCCTTTCAAAACGGCGACAAGTCGGGTGAAACGGCATCGCGCTCTATCCGATTGAGCTACGGCCCCGGAGAGCCGGCGGGAGTCGAACCCGCGACCACGACGTCCTGTAGTTCCACCGGCATTCGCCGGGCAAATTCGGTTGGCCGCCTGGGCGGCCGGGGTGCAGCGACAAGGGATGTGGACATGAATTGCTCTACCCGCTGAGCTACCCGTTGCCGGGGCGGGGCTCGAACCCGCGACACATGTAGTGCCCATTGCATTCGCTGCCGACCCTTGCGGGCCGTGGTGAAACAGGTGCGACGACAAAAGGTGGTGAAACGTTTTCGTGTTCTACCGTTGAACTACGGCCCCGCAGTATTGGAGCCGACGGGATTCGAACCCGCATCTCGACCGTTGGAGGGTGTAGTTCCACCGGCATTCGTCGCAAAACTCAAGGTGGCACGACAAGGGAAGGTGACTGTTCCGCGTTGCCGCGGGCCGGAATCGAACCGGCTCAACCGATGTACAGCCACCTGCATTCGTGCCGCGCGCTACGGTGACAAGAGTGTGCAGGGACATCGGTGATGGAGTCCCGGCTGCATTCGCCGTCTCGCGCTTCAACGCGTTGCGGGCCCCACCCCATTGCGGGGCCCTTGTTCAGTTCCTATCGCTACAGCTCGGTCGCCTCGATCAGCTCGACCCAGTGCCGCGCGCCGTATTCGCCATTGGCGAACTGGGCGATCACATCGAATACCGCATCGCCGAAACCGCCGACGTTGAGGATGTCCGCTTGCTCCTGCGCCTGGGTGGTGCCGTAGGGCTGGATGTCGATGCAGACCATCTTCGCCTTCGGGTTCAGCCGCTTCAGCTGCTGCCACTGGAGCATGGTTTCGGTGGCGCCGCGCCGCTTGGCGTCGATCCAGGATTCGTTGTCCGAAACCAGGATCAGCGTGTCCACCTTGGCCTTCTCCTTCACCAACTGCGCCAGCGGGGCCGAGCAGTTGGTGCCACCGCCGCCGATCGAGGCCAGCTTCTGCGCGTTGCTCATCACGCTGTCACGCGGGTTGAGGCGCACGTCCACCACCTGGTTCTCGAACGGCATCACCCGCGCCGCCGGCTGCTTGCGCAGTACCGCTGCGGCCATCAGCGCCGCCACGTCGATGCAGCGCACCGTGCTGGTGGCGCCAGGGCGGTAGCCGGTGGCCGGGCTCTGCATGGAGCCGGATACGTCCGGGCACACCACCACGTTGCCGCTCAGCGCCGGCACGTTGGCCAGCGACAGTTCCAGGGCGTCCTGCAGCGCCTCGCGCACCGGCTCCGGTACGTCGCTGCCGGCCATCGTGTAGGCGGTCAGCAACTGGTACGGGTAGACCCGTGACTTGGCCACTGCTTCCCGGTCCGCCAGCCGCGCGGCAACCGCATAGGCCGCGCCGGGCAACTGGAACACACCGTGGCGCGCCAGGGTGTTGAGGTTCATCCGCAGGGTCTGCCAGCCCATGCGCTGTGCCTGTTCCAGCCATTGCGCGGCGCTCAGTTGACGGTCGCCCAGCAACTGGAAGGGCACGTCCGGCAGCTCGTCGCTGGCGCCGCTGCGGAAGGCCAGCAGGGCGCGGGTCAGCGGCGGCAGCGCGTCGGCATCCGCCGGCTTGCCGAGTACCCAGGCGAAGAAGGCTTCACGCCAGGCTTCGCTCGGTTTCGGGTGGACCATCTTCAGCACGTCCGCCAGGGACGGCTGGTTGCCGATCGCGGCCTGCAGCAACTGGCGCTCGCTGGCGGTATTCAGCCACGCCTGCACCAGGCGCTTGGGCTGTGTACCGAGCGATTTGCGACCGGTCACGCCGCTGCGCAGGATCTGCACGACGTTGCGCAGCATCTTGCCGTTGTCCACCACCTGGCCGAAAACCGCCGGCAGCAGGGAGGAACGTTGCGCCGCGAGGGCGGCCACCAGCAGGGCCGGCATGTCCTTCATGTGGCCGGCACGGCGGGCGTAGATGGCGGTCTTGGCCACGAAGGCCGCGTCCAGCTGGGCCACCAGGGCCAGCACCTCGGCCAGTTGCTCGGGAGCGTCGGCGTAGAAGGTCTGGTTCAGGCAACCGGTCATCGCCAGCTGGGCCAGCTTGTGCTTCGGTTGCAGGGCGTAGGCACCGGCCTTGCTGCGGTTGTACGTATCCACCTGCGGCAGGCTGGCTGCCTGAGTGTTGAAGAGGGCGGTGTTGGCCATCGTGGCGTCTCGCTCTGTTGTCCTTTCGTTGAAAGGGATATAGCGAGCGGCGTGCCAGTTTCGTTTTTTGTTCCGGAAATATTTTTCAAGTAATTGATATTTAAGGATTTTATTTTTATGACGAGTGATTCAAGGATCTTGCCCAGGGGGCTTTGAGAAAGATATCCATATTCATAGATATACGAATTTATATTTTTGGATAAACTCGCCTTCACTGACGCACCCTCGACAAGGACATGCAATGCGCTTTTCACTATTTCTCATCTTCAGCCTGCTCGCCGGCCTGGCCCAGGCGGTGCCGCTGCCCGAGGTGCAGGAGGGCGACATCATCTTCCACCAGTCGCGCTCGGCGCAGAGCCTGGCGGTGCAGCAGGCCACCCACTCGCGTTACAGCCACATGGGGCTGGTGTTGCAACACCAGGGCCGGTTGCAGGTGTTCGAGACGGGGGCGCGGGTGCAGTACGTGCCGTTGGCGCGGTGGATCGCCCGGGGCGAGGGTGGCCACTACGTAGCCAAGCGCCTGATCCGTGCCGATGAGTTGCTGACCGCTGACGCCCTGGAGCATATGCACAGGTTGGCCGAGGGCCTGCGTGGGCGCCGCTACGACCTGACCTTCGAATGGAGCGATCAGCGCCTCTACTGCTCGGAGCTGGTGTGGAAACTCTACGAGCGTACCCTCGGCCTGCGCCTGGGCGAGCTGCAGCGCATTCGCGATTTCGACCTCAGTTCGCCGGTGGTGAAGGCGAAGATGCGCGAGCGCTACGGTCAAAAGGTCCCGCTGGATGAGACCGTGATCTCGCCGGTGGCGATCTTCGAGTCGCCCTTGCTGATTACCGTGGCGCAGGAGTGAGCATGGCCCGCAAGACCGTTGCCATCGGCTTCGTTGGCGCGACCCTGGACCGCATGGGCAAGGGCGCCGACCGCTGGAACAAATGGCGCCCCACTGTGGGCCTGTGCCAGCAGCCGGACCTGCTGGTGGACCGGCTGGAGCTGATCCACGGCAGCGATGCCCGCGACCTGGGCCTGTCCCAGCGCATCAAGGGCGACGTGGAGCAGGTGTCGCCGCAGACTGAGGTGCGCCTGCACGAGATGCCGCTGCGCAACCCCTGGGACTTCGAGGAGGTGTATGGCGCGCTGCATGATTTCGTCAGCGCCTACCGCTTCGACACCGAGCACGAGGACTACCTGGTGCACATCACCACCGGCACCCACGTGGCGCAGATCTGCTGGTTCCTGCTCACCGAGGCGCGCTACCTGCCGGCGCGGCTGGTACAGACCTCGCCGGGCCGGCGTCGTGAGGAGGATCGCCACGCCATCGGCACCCATTCGCTGATCGACCTCGACCTGTCCCGCTATGACCGCATCGCCTCGCGCTTCCAGCGCGAACAGCTGGAAGGGCTGGAGCTGCTGAAGTCGGGCATCGCCACGCGCAACCCGGCGTTCAACCGCAGCATCGAGCAGATCGAGCGGGTGGCGGTGCGTTCGCGGGCGCCGATGCTGCTGATCGGCCCCACCGGTGCGGGCAAGTCCTTCCTGGCGCGGCGGGTGTACGAACTCAAGCGGGCCAGGCACCAGGTGGCGGGGCGCTTTGTCGAGGTGAACTGCGCCACCCTGCGCGGCGACGGTGCCATGTCGGCGCTGTTCGGCCACCTCAAGGGGGCCTTCACCGGCGCGCAGAGCGCCCGTGACGGCCTGCTGCGGGCGGCGGACGGCGGCATGCTGTTCCTCGACGAGATCGGCGAACTGGGCCTGGACGAGCAGGCCATGCTGCTCAAGGCCATCGAGGAGAAGCGCTTCTTCCCCATGGGGGCGGACCGCGAGGTGGAGAGCGACTTCCTGCTGATCGCCGGCACCCACCGCGACCTGCGCACTCGGGTGGCCGAGGGGCTGTTCCGCGAGGACCTGTTCGCCCGCATCAACCTCTGGACTTTCGAACTGCCGGGCCTGGCGGGGCGCCGCGAGGACATCGAGCCGAACATCGACTTCGAGCTGGAACGCCACGCCCGCGACCAGGGGCGCCTGGTGCGCTTCAACCTGGAGGCGCGACGTCGCTACCTGGCGTTCGCCTGTTCCGCCGAGGCGCGCTGGAGCGGCAACTTCCGCGAGCTGTCGGCCTCCATCACGCGCATGGCGACCCTGGCCGACAGCGGCCGCATCGACGAGGCGCTGGTGCAGGAGGAGATCGACCGGCTGCGCCGCGCCTGGGGCAACGAGTCTGGCCCGGATGACGGCCTGGCGGCGCTGCTGGGTGAGCGCCTGGCCGAGCTGGACCGCTTCGACCGCCTGCAACTGGCAGCGGTGGTGGCGGTGTGCCGCGAGGCGAGCAGCCTGTCCGAGGCCGGACGGCTGCTCTACGACGTGTCGCGCCAGGCCAAGGCGCAGCCCAATGACGCGGACCGGTTGCGCAAGTACCTGGGCAGGTTCGGCCTGGAGTGGAAAGACCTGGCGCGGTAGGGCGTGAAGGCGCGGGCTCACGGTGAGCGTGCCGATCCGGGCACAGCCGGTGCCGGCGTGCTCGGCTATCCTGTCGGCCTTTTTCACCCGCCATGCAAGGACCGCCCATGAGCCTTCCCCTGTCCGTCGAGCAGTTGCGCGAGCGCTGCGCCGCCGGAGACACCTTCGACTACCTCTACTTCTGGGGCCACACCTCGGCACCGGGCGCGCCGCTGGGCAAAGCCTGCTTCAGCCAGTGGTTCAAGTCGCCCTTCGTGCTGGAGGGTGTTCGTTATGCCACGGCGGAGCACTGGATGATGGCCGGCAAGGCACGCCTGTTCGGCGATGAGCGCGCTTTGCAGGCCGTGCTCGCGGCGCGCACGCCGGCCGATGCCAAGGCCGTCGGGCGGGAGGTGCGCGGGTTCGATGAGGCCCGTTGGCTGGCCGCCCGCTTCGACCTGGTGGTGGCTGGCAACCACGCCAAGTTCGAGCAGAACGCCGAGCTGCGCCGGGTGCTGCTGGCCACGGCCGGTCGGGTGCTGGTGGAAGCCAGCCCGGTGGACCCGGTGTGGGGCATCGGCCTGGCCGAGGCGGATGCGGCGTCCCGCACCCCGGCCACCTGGCGCGGGCTCAACCTGCTGGGCTTTGCGTTGATGGCGGTGCGCGAGCGCTTGGCGGTGGCGCAGCCGATGCAGGAGGTGTGCGAATGAACGCCTTCAGCGCGGAAGACCTCCAGCGCCTGGCCCGGCACGGCCTGGTGCTGTTCGGCGGGCGGCTGATCCACCAGGCACAGCCGCCCGTCACCGACGAGCAACTGGCCGAGGTGGAGCGCCGCGTCGGCCGCCCGCTGCCGCCGACCCTGGTGCGGCTGTGGCGCGTCGCCTATGGCGGCGTGCTGGATTACGACCTGCGGGTGGATTACCAGGGCCACATCCATCCCTATTCGCTGCGGGAGCTGTTCTACCCCGGCAGCGATGGCTACAACGACCTCTGGGGCTGGCTGGAGCACGAGCAGGAGTGGGCCCGGCAGATCGCCGAGGAGGAGGGCCGCGAGTGGGACGGGCGGCTGGACTTCCTGCCCATCGGCGGCTTCGAGTACCTGGAGCGGCTGTATGTCTGCGTCGAGCCCGGGGATTACTTCGGCCGCGTCTACGCCTGGAGCCAGGGCCTGCCGCCGGCTTGGGCGATGCGCCTGCATGAGGATGCCTTTGCCCGGGTGGCTGATGACCTGGAAGGGCTGTTCGCCCAACTGGCCTACGAGCGCGACCCGCTGGCGGAGGATGCCGACGGGTCCGGCCTGGAGTTGCTGGAGGCGCTGATCCCGCTGGAGGAAGGCGATGCCGCCGATCAGGCCCTGGCCGAGCGGGTGAAGGCCTGCCTGGGCGCTCTGGTGCTGGATTGGCAGGCGGCGCTGGAAGCCGGCGCGCTCAGTTCACGACCTGACCTGCAGCGCCTGGCCCTGGAGCAGGCGGTGGAGGCCGACGACACGGCACTGCTGGAGCGGCTGGAGGCGTCAGGTGTTGAGCTTGGCCAACTGATCCGCGGCGGGGTCAACGGGCCGGTGTATGCCCGCCTGCTCAAACGGGACGCGGTCGGTGCCTGGTTCGCTGCGCGCGGCATCGCGGAGCGCCAGCGCGGGGACGCTCAGTAGTGGTACCAGCGCAGTTGCAGCATCACCTGGTTGTCGTCCCCGGCGAGGTGGCTGAACGAGCGCTCCGCTGACAGGCGCAGGCCCAGTTGCTGGCTCAGTTCCCACTGCTGGGTCAGTGACAGCCGGCGGCGCACTTCGCCGTTGTGGAAGTAGTCCCCGGCGGCTTCCAGGCTGAGGGTGCCAAGGCGGTTGTGCCAGAGCAGGCCGGTGTCGAAGCCGCCCGCGCCGGCGACGAAGGCGGCGAAGTCCGGGTTGTGTTCCACGCGGGCCGTGGCCAGGGCGTAGTAGAGGGCATCGTCCCCCAGTTGCCAGGTGGCCCCGGCGCCGCCGTTGAGGTGGCTCACCAGGGTTTCGTCGCCGTCCTTCCCGGGCACCCGCTCCAGGCCGCCGGCGACCTGCCAGGACCAGGGCTGCAGCAGGGCGGTGCGGGGCGTCAGCGAGCGGATGGTGGCGAAGTCCAGCTGCTGCAGTTGCCAGTGGTTTTCCTCGTACTGGCGCAGCTTGAGCTGGAGGATTTCGATCTGGGCCCCGAGGGGGAAGCCCGCCAGGTTGTCCTGCAGGTCGTGGTAGGCCATGCGCAGGCCGTACTCGGCGTAGGCACGGTCTTCGCGGCTGCCCAGGCCCAGTTGCCAGGTGCGCGAGTCGTGGCCGTCCTCGGGCAGGGCCGGGCGTTCCACGTCGAGGGCGGGCGGCGGGTTGCGGTTGATCGCCTGCAGCAGTTGGAAGCCGCGCCGTGCGCGGTCCTTGTCGCGCTCTTCACCGGCGCTGCGGTAGCGGTCCAGGCGGAAGGCGGCATCCTGCACCAGGGCCCGGCGTGGGGCCGGCAGGGCCTGGAATTCGGGTGCCTGCAGCAACGAAGCGTCGTCGGCCAGGCGCAGGGCCCACTGCTGTTCCACGGGCTCCAGCGGTTCGGCTCGGGCGGCCAGTTCCCGCTCGCGGGAGGGGCGGAAGTCGATGCGGTCCACCAGACCGGCGTTCTTCACCGCGCGCACGGTGTCGGTGGGGATGGCGGTGAGGGGGAACTGCTCGGTCAGTTCGGTGCCGGGGCGGGCGATCTCCAGCAGCTCCAGCAGGCGGTAGGAGCAGTTCTCGTCGAAGAAGAAGTAGTCGAAGCGCACCTGCTTCAGTTCCCACACGTGCTCGACCATGCGCCCGGTCTCCTCGGGGCTGAGGTTGAGCCGGTATTCCCACAGGTCGCGGTTCTCCAGGCGGCTGTATTCCTTGAGCTTGTCGCGGTAGGGGACCAGGGCGAAGAGCCCGGGGTAGCCGCCCATCAGGCCTTTCCAGGCGTAGAGGATGCTGTTGTCGGCGCCTTCGATGAAGGCACCGAAGTTGAGCGCGTAGCTGAGCAGGGCGGTGTTGTTCTCGTCCACATCGCTCTGGTCGATGCGCAGCAGGGTGTGGCCGAACATCGAGGAGGGGCTGTTGAGGTAGGCCGCCGGGAACACCAGGACGGTGCTGTGGGGGTTGATGTCCTGGAACCACTGCCGGTATTCACTGCACGCCGGGGTGGGCAGGTCGCGCAGGTCCAGTTGCTCGCGCAGCCAGCGGGTGCGGGCGGGATAGACACATTGAGGGTGCTGGTCGCCGAGGGCCGGGTCGCGGTACAGCGCCTGGACGGTGGCACCGAGTTCCGCTTCCGGGTTGTGTGCGCCTTCGGGTGAGAGGAAGAAGCGCCCGTCGTCGACGTAGCTGCGCCAGCCGCCGAGCTTGCCGCGCTCGTAGTGGCCAAGGGCAATCCAGTAGGGGTCGTTGGCCAGGCGCTGCAGCCTCTCCACGGGGATGGGCGTGGCGGCCAGCAGGGCATTGCAGGTGAGCAGCAGCGGGAGAAGGACAATCCGTTTCAACGGGCGGCTCGCTTTGCCTGGGGAAGGGGGCGAGCTTTCGGGAAGGGCGGGGCGGGTGTCAAGCAAGGTCAGGCGAGGGATTTTCGCAAGCCGTGACGAGGCTCGCCGGCACAGTCGGAACGCCTTGCCACACGCTTCCGGCGAGCGCCAGAATGCGGCCATCTCTCGCGTCGCCCACAAGGATTCCCGATGCCCGCTCCATTCGCTGCTGCTCTCCGCCTGGCTCCTGAAGCGCTCACCCGCTGCTTCGACGCCGGCCAGTTCTCCTTCACCACCACCGACGACCTCGAGCCCTTCCGTGGCGTGCTTGGCCAGGAGCGGGCGGTGGAGGCCCTGCAATTCGGCGTGGCGATGCCCCGTGCCGGCTACAACGTCTATGTCATGGGCGAGCCGGGCACCGGCCGCTTCTCCTTCGTGCAGCGCTACCTCAAGGCCGAGGGCAAGCGCCTGGCAACCCCGGAGGACTGGGTCTACGTCAACCATTTCGACGAGCCCCGCGAGCCCCGCGCGCTGCGCCTGCCACCGGGCGAGGCGAACGCCTTCATCGCCGACATCGGCCAGCTTGTGGATAACCTGCTGGCCACCTTCCCGGCGGTGTTCGAAACGCCCACCTTCCAGCAAAAGAAGAGCGCCATCGACCGCGGCTTCAACCAGCGCTACGACCGTGCGCTGGATGTGATCGAGCGCCTGGCCCTGGAGAAGGACGTGGCGCTGTACCGCGATGCTTCGAACATCGCCTTCACCCCGATGAAGGACGGCAAGGCACTGGACGAGGCGGATTTCGCCCAGTTGCCGGAAGCCGAGCGCGAGCGCTTCCACGATGACATCGCGCTGCTGGAGGAGCGCCTAAACGAGGAGCTGGCCAGCCTGCCGCAATGGAAGCGCGAGTCGAGCAACCAGTTGCGCCAGCTCAACGAGGAGACCATCACCCAGGCCCTGCAGCCGCTCTTGGCGCCGCTCTCGGAGAAGTACGCGGAGAACGCCGGGGTGGTGGCGTATCTGCAGGCGATGCAGGTGAACCTGCTGAAGACCGTGGTCGACCAGTTGCTGGACGACAAGCCGGACGTGCAGCGCCGCGAGATGCTGGAGGAGCAGTACTGCCCCAGTCTCGTGGTTGGGCACCCCGACGGCAGCGGGGCGCCGGTGGTGTTCGAGCCGCACCCGACCTACGACAACCTGTTCGGCCGCATCGAGTACGGCACCGACCAGGGCGCGCTCTACACCAGCTACCGCCAGTTGCGCCCGGGTGCGCTGCACCGCGCCAACGGCGGGTTCCTGGTGCTGGAGGCGGAGAAGATGCTCAGCGAGCCCTTCGTCTGGGATGCGCTGAAGCGCGCGCTGCATTCGCGCCAGCTGAAAATGGAGTCGCCGCTGGCCGAGCTGGGTCGCCTGGCCACCGTGACCCTGACGCCCCAGGTGATCCCGCTGCAGGTGAAGGTGGTGATCATCGGGTCGCGCCAGCTGTATTACACGCTGCAGGACCTGGACCCGGACTTCCAGGAGATGTTCCGGGTGCTGGTGGACTTCGATGAAGAGATCGACTTCGACGAGGAGACTCTGGAACAGTTCGCCCAGTTGCTGAAGACCCGTACCACCGAGGAAGGCATGGCGCCGCTCAGCGCGGATGCCGTGGCGCGCCTGGCGACCTACAGCGTGCGCCTGGCGGAGAACCAGCGGCGGTTATCGGCGAAGATCGGCGACCTGTTCCAGCTGCACAGCGAGGCGGACTTCCTGCGTCAGCTGGCCGGTGAGCCGGTGACCAACGCCGAACACGTGGAGCGGGCGCTGAAGGCCAAGGCCACGCGCACTGGACGGGTGTCGGCTCGCATCCTCGACGACATGCTGGCCGGCACCATCCTGATCGACACCGAGGGCGCGGCCGTGGGCAAGTGCAACGGCCTCACCGTGCTGGAGGTGGGGGACTCGGCGTTCGGCGTGCCGGCGCGGATTTCCGCCACCGTCTACCCGGGTGGTTCGGGCATCGTCGACATCGAGCGCGAGGTCAACCTGGGCCAGCCGATCCACTCCAAGGGGGTGATGATCCTCACCGGCTACCTGGGCAGCCGCTACGCCCAGGAGTTTCCCCTGGAGATTTCCGCGAGCATCGCGCTGGAGCAGTCCTACGGTTACGTGGACGGCGACAGCGCCTCCCTGGGCGAGGCCTGCACGCTGATCTCGGCGCTGTCGCGCACGCCGCTGAAGCAGTGCTTCGCCATCACCGGCTCGATCAACCAGTTCGGCGAGGTGCAGGCCGTGGGCGGGGTGAACGAGAAGATCGAAGGCTTCTTCCGGCTGTGCGAGGCCCGGGGGCTGACGGGTGAGCAGGGGGTGATCATTCCCCACGCCAACGTCACCAACCTGATGCTCGACGAGCGGGTGGTGCAGGCCGTGCGCAAGGGCCAGTTCCATGTCTACGCCGTGCGCCAGGCCGACGAGGCCCTGAGCCTGCTGGTGGGCGAGCCGGCCGGCGCGCCGGACGAGAAGGGCCGCTTCCCGGTCGGCAGCATCAATGCACGCGTGGTGGCCCGCCTGCGGGAGATCGCCGAGATGGGCATGGAGGAAGAGGAGAAGGCCCCCGCCAAGGACGCGGAGGCCGTTGCAGCCGCCGTTGCCGCCGAGAAGGCACCGGAGCCCGCCAAGCCGAAGCGCAAGGCGCCCACTCGGAAGGCACCTGCTGCCGACGCTGGCAAGGCGTCGGAATGATCTGACAGACGGTTTGACGCCGTGCCAGGGAGGGCGCGGTTGGTCAGGCTTCGAGCAAGGCCCCGCAGCACAGGCGGGGCGGCGCTTCGGCGGTTTTGCCGACATTCATTCCACAGGGTTATCCACAGAAGGCGTGGATAAGAATTCCTCGCTTTCCCAGGTTTTCGGGGTGTAGGCTGGGCGCCAGGTCCACGCGAGGAATGCCGTCATGTCCCGCACCCTCTGCCTTACCCGTCAATGCCTGGGGCTGGTCACCCGTATCGAGTGCGTGATCCTGCCGCTGGCCGGTGACAACGGCCTGTGGACCCTCATCTGTGCGGCCGGCATTTCCGGCACCCAACCGTCCGCCATTCGCGCCCAGGGCCCGTTCCATGGGCCTTTCGTCGCCGAGTCGGTGATGGCGAGCATCGCTGACTGCCTGGGTGAGCTGGGCTACTGCCCCTGCGAGGAACCCATGACCTGGCGCCTGCACCAGCAGGCGGAGCTGCGTCGCCTGAACCAGGCGCGAGGGCGCACGATGGGGGACTGCCTGTCGCGCCCCGACAGTTGATGGCGGTTTTTCGAGCAGCCGCTGCAACGCCTTAGGCACCGGCGGTGGCAGCGTTCCTTGCAGCGCTCATGCACAGGGTTATCCACAGCTTTCGGGGATATTTCCGGGCGTTTCATTCTGTTTTTCTAAAGGAGAGTGCTCGCTATACTCGCCGCCATTTCCACCCCTGTTGCGAGGCTTCATGGAACGCTTTTTGGAAAATTCGATGTACGCGGCGCGCTGGCTGCTGGCGCCCATCTACTTCGGCCTGTCGTTGGCGTTGCTGGCGCTGGCGCTGAAGTTCTTCCAGGAGATCTACCACGTCATTCCCCACGTTTTCGAGAAGACCGAGGGTGAACTGATCCTGGTCCTGCTCTCGCTGATTGACATGTCCCTGGTCGGTGGCCTGCTGGTGATGGTGATGATCTCCGGTTACGAGAATTTCGTGTCGCAACTGGACATCGACGAGAACAAGGAGAAGCTCAGCTGGCTCGGCAAGATGGACTCCGGCTCGCTGAAGATGAAGGTGGCGGCGTCCATCGTGGCGATCTCGTCCATCCATCTTCTGCGGGTCTTCATGGATGCGCAGAACATCGATAACGACAAGATCCTCTGGTACGTGGTGGTGCACATGACCTTCGTGATCTCGGCGTTCGCCATGGGCTACCTGGACAAGATGAGCAAGAGCAGTCACTGAGCCTTGCTGCAGTGGCCGCCCGCCCGCCTTCCAGGCCGGCGGGCGGTTTCTTTTCCGGGGTAGGGCGGTGCCAGGGGCTGTGCTAGTCTGGCCGACCTTTTTTCCCTGTGCGGAGCCCGGCCATGTCCGAACTCGATCTTTCCAGTGATGAATCCCGCGTCAGCTACGGCATTGGCCGCCAGCTGGGTGACCAGATCCGTGACAACCCTCCGCCCGGCGTGAGCATCGATGCGGTGGTCGCCGGCCTGCGCGATGCCTTTGCTGGCGTGGAAAGCCGTGTCGAGGCGGCTGACCTGAACGCGGCGTTCCGGGTCATCCGCGAGCGCATGCAGGCCCAGGCTCAGGCCAAGGTGGAAGCGGCGGCTGGCGAAGGCCGTGCCTATCTGGCGGAGAACGCCAAGCGCGAAGGTGTGACCGTGCTGCCGTCCGGCCTGCAGTTCGAGGTGCTGGTGGCGGGCGAGGGCGCCAAGCCGTCGGCCGAAGACACCGTGCGCACCCACTACCACGGTACGCTGATCGACGGCACCGTGTTCGACAGCTCCTACAACCGCGGCGAGCCGGCCGAGTTCCCGGTGGGTGGCGTGATCCCAGGTTGGGTCGAGGCCCTGCAACTGATGAATGCCGGCAGCAAGTGGCGCCTGCACGTACCCAGCGAACTGGCCTATGGCGCGCAGGGCGTGGGCAGCATCCCGCCCCATAGCGTGCTGGTGTTCGATGTGGAGCTGCTGGCGATCCTCTGATCCCGCGAAGAGCGATACCCGGGCCGGCCGTCCTGGCCTGCCCGGGCACCTGCGGGGCCTTGTCGGCCCCGTTTGCAGGCGAGCGCCCCGGGGCGCCCGCTTGCGGGTGGCGCGTCCTGCACCACCCGGATCTCCGTCATGCCAGGTGGGCGTCCTGTTGCGGCCTCAAGGCCCGCGCGTAGCAGAACAGGAAGAGGTTGCGCACCAGTTCCTTGAGCACCAGTGGCTCGCTGGAGTTCAGGCCGGCAAGGTCGAGGTCGCCTTGGTCACGCAGTTCGTCGAGGGCTTCTTCTTCCAGTACGGCGCAGATTTCCCCGGTTTCGCGGTGGAGGATGCGCAGGTAGGGGTGGGGGCGATCCAGCCAGGCATCGATCAGGTAGGTCATGGCTCATCTCCTTGAAAAGCTGTGAGATGAGAATAATTCCTATTATCAAAATAGCAAGGGTCTATCGCTGCCTTTCGTCGCCAGCCGTTTTCTGCGGGCATGAAAAAGCCCGCCGTGTGAGGCGGGCTTCCCGGTGAGCGCTTTGGCTCAGTGCGTGCGGGCGACGGCGAACTGCGTCAGCTCGATCATGGCGTCGCGGTGCTCGCTGGGCGGCAGGGCGTCCAGGCAGGCGATGGCACGCTCGGCATAGTCGCGGGCGAGGCGGGCGGTATAGTCGAGGGCGCCGGCGGCTTCCACGGCTTCACGGATGCCCTCCAGGTCCTGGCTGCCGCCTTGCTGGATGGCCTTGCGGACCAGAGCGGCCTGATCGGGGCTGCCGTCACGCATGGTGACGATCAGCGGCAGGGTCGGCTTGCCTTCGGCGAGGTCGTCGCCGACGTTCTTGCCAAGGGTAGTGGCATCACCGCGGTAGTCGAGCAGGTCGTCCACCAGCTGGAAGGCGATGCCGAGGTAGTCACCGAAGGTCCGCAGGGCTTCGGCCTGGGCTTCGCTGGCACCGGCGAGTACGGCGGCGCTGTGGGTGGAAGCCTCGAAGAGCATCGCGGTCTTGCCGCGGATGACTTCCATATAGGTCTCTTCGGTGGTGCTGGCGTCGCGGATCTTCGACAGCTGCAGTACTTCGCCTTCTGCGATGACGCGGGTGGCCTGGGAAATGATGCGCATCACCGGCATGGAGCCCAGCTCGACCATCATTTCGAAGGAGCGCGCATAGAGGAAGTCGCCCACCAGCACGCTCGGCGCGTTGCCCCACAGGGCATTGGCGGTGGAGCGGCCGCGGCGCAGGCCCGAGGCATCGACGACGTCGTCGTGCAGCAGGGTGGAGGTGTGCAGGAATTCGATGGTGGCGGCCAGCAGGCGCAGTTGATCGCCGCCGAATCCGAGGGCATTGCCGCTGAGCAGGACCAGCAGCGGGCGCAGGCGCTTGCCGCCGGCGGAGACGATGTAGTCGCCGATCTTCTCGACCAGGGGTACGCGGGAGGTGAGTTGCCGACGGATGATGTCGTCGACTGCGGTAAAATCGTCCGCCACCACGCGGTAGAAGGCCTGGGGTTGCATCAGCGAGGGGTGCTCCTTTGAGAATGCGCGGCATGCTAGGGGGCGGGTAGGGGGCTGTCAAGGCAAGCCCCGCCGGTGCTTGCGCGGCTTTTGCGGCTTGCGTACAATCGCGGCCCCTGAACTTCCTTGGGCATTTCCCTGCCTTACGCAATTGCACGGGTTCCAGTTCCGGCCCCATGCAGCCATGCCGACCCATTCCTCTTTCTATAAAGCGTCGGGTGAGCAGGTTTAACGGAGAAAATCCATGTACGCAGTTATCGTTACCGGCGGCAAGCAGTACAAAGTCGCTGAAGGTGAATTCCTGAAGATCGAGAAGCTGGAAGTCGCCACTGGCGAATCCGTGACTTTCGATCGCGTTCTGCTGATCGGCAATGGCGACGACGTGAAAATCGGCGCTCCGGTTGTCGATGGCGCCAAAGTGGTTGCCGAAGTGGTCTCTCAAGGCCGTCACGACAAGGTTCGCATCATCAAGTTCCGTCGTCGTAAGCACCACATGAAGCGTCAGGGCCACCGCCAGTGGTTCACTGAAATCAAGATCACCGGCATCCAGGCCTAATTTCCTTTTTGGAGGATTTGACTCATGGCACACAAAAAAGCTGGCGGTTCTACCCGCAACGGTCGCGACTCAGAAAGTAAACGCCTTGGCGTGAAACTGTACGGCGGCCAAGTCATCAAGGCTGGCAACATCATCGTTCGTCAGCGTGGCACCAAGTTCCACGCAGGCGTTGGCGTTGGTCTGGGCAAGGACCACACCCTGTTCGCGAAAGTGGACGGCGTTGTGAAGTTCGAGGTCAAAGGCGCCTTCGGTCGCAAGTACGTGAGCGTCGTCGCGGCCTAATCGCGATCTCGCTGCAAAAGCCCTGTCTCGCGACGGGGCTTTTTTGTTTCTGACAGCGGAAACTGCGCATAGCGCCGGCTCCCTGTATCCTTGTGTTCCTTTTTAATTGGCCCGCCACCGTGGCGGGAGGCTTCCTGATGAAATTCGTCGATGAAGTTTCGATCTTTGTAAAAGCAGGCGACGGCGGCAATGGCCTGATGAGTTTCCGTCGCGAAAAATTCATTGAGAAAGGCGGCCCCAACGGTGGTGATGGTGGCGACGGCGGTTCCGTGTACATGGAAGCCGATCCGAACCTCAACACCCTGGTGGATTACCGCTATACCCGTCGTTTCGATGCCCAGCGTGGCGAGAACGGCGGCAGCAAGGACTGCACCGGCCGCAAGGGTGAAGACCTCGTCCTGCCGGTACCGGTTGGCACCACGGTGATCGATGCCGGTACCCAGGAGATCATCGGTGACCTGACCGTGCCTGGTCAGCGCCTGCTGGTGGCTCAGGGTGGTTGGCATGGTTTGGGTAACACCCGCTTCAAGTCCAGTACCAACCGCGCGCCGCGCCAGACCACCAAGGGCAAGCCGGGCGAGTCCCGTGACCTCAAGCTGGAGTTGAAGGTGCTGGCTGACGTCGGTCTGCTGGGGCTGCCGAACGCGGGCAAGAGCACCTTCATCCGCGCGGTGTCGGCCGCCAAGCCGAAAGTGGCGGATTACCCCTTCACCACCCTGGTGCCGAACCTGGGTGTGGTCAGTGTCGGGCGCTTCAAGAGCTTCGTCGTGGCCGACATTCCGGGGTTGATCGAGGGCGCTGCCGAGGGTGCCGGCCTGGGGATTCGCTTCCTCAAGCACCTGGCGCGTACTCGCCTGCTGCTGCACATCGTCGACATGGCGCCGCTGGACGAGAGCGATCCGGCCGAGGCGGCTGCGACCATCGTCGAGGAGTTGGGACGCTTCAGCCCAGCGCTGACCGAGCGTGATCGCTGGCTGGTGCTGAACAAGGCTGACCAGTTGCTGGATGAAGAGCGCGAAGCGCGCATGAAAGAGGTGATCGAGCGCCTCGAATGGGAAGGGCCTGTTTTCGTCATTTCCGCCTTGGAGCGCGAAGGTACCGAGGCGTTGTCCCAGGAGATCATGCGTTATCTCGACGAGCGGACCCTGCGCATGGAAGAGGACCCGGCCTACGCCGAGTCGCTCGCCGAGCTGGACCAGCGCATCGAGGACGAGGCGCGCGCCCGCCTGCAGGCTCTGGATGATCGCCGTGCACTGCGTCGTGCCGGCCTGAAGAGTGCCGATGCTGCCGACGACGATGATGATTTCTTTGATGACGAGGACGACGGCGACGGGCCGGAGATCTTCTACGTTCCCTGATGACCGCGCCTTCGGGCGCACCGGATGATCGCCATAGGCTGTGCGCCATGGGCCGCACGGCTTTCTAGCTAAGGTTGGAAGATATGCGGGACAAGGTGACTGGCGCGCAGCGCTGGGTGGTGAAGATCGGCAGTGCTTTGCTGACCGCTGATGGGCGTGGCCTCGATCGCGATGCCATGGCGGTGTGGGTGGAGCAGATGGTGGCGCTGCGTAATGCGGGCGTCGAACTGGTGCTGGTGTCGTCCGGCGCGGTAGCGGCGGGCATGAGCCGGTTGGGCTGGAATACCCGCCCGAAGGCCATGCACGAGCTGCAGGCTGCGGCTGCCGTCGGGCAGATGGGGCTGGTGCAGGCCTGGGAATCCAGTTTTGCCGAGCATGGCCGTGGCACTGCCCAGATCCTCCTGACTCACGACGACCTTTCCGACCGCAAGCGCTACCTCAATGCGCGCAGCACCCTGCGTGCGCTGGTCGATCTGGGTGTGATTCCCGTCATCAACGAGAACGACACTGTTGTCACCGATGAGATCCGCTTCGGTGACAACGACACCCTGGCGGCTCTGGTGGCCAACCTGGTGGAGGCGGACCTGCTGGTTATCCTCACCGATCGCGATGGCATGTTCGATGCTGATCCGCGTCACAACCCCGATGCCCAACTGATTTTCGAAGCGCGTGCCGATGATCCAGCGCTGGATGCCGTGGCGGGCGGAACTGGTGGTGCGCTGGGGCGCGGTGGCATGCAGACCAAGCTGCGTGCGGCGCGCTTGGCGGCGCGCTCCGGGGCGCACACGATTATCGTCGGTGGCCGTATCGAGCGCGTGCTGGATCGCCTGAAGAGCGGCGAGCGCCTGGGTACGCTCCTGGCGCCCGAGCGCGGCATGCTGGCCGCCCGCAAGCAGTGGCTGGCCGGCCACCTGCAGACCCGCGGCACCCTGGTGCTGGATGCGGGGGCGGTGAAGGCGTTGCGTTCCGACCACAAAAGTCTGCTGCCGGTAGGGGTGAAGGCGGTGCAGGGCAGCTTCCGTCGCGGTGAGATGGTGGTATGCGTCGACCCCGAGGGGGGCGAAGTGGCGCGTGGCCTGGTGAACTACAGTGCTCTGGAGGCGCAGAAGATCATTGGCCAGTCGTCCGAGATGGTGGAGAAGCTGCTGGGCTACATGGGTGAGCCTGAGCTGGTGCATCGGGACAACCTGGTCCTGATCTGACGAGGAGGTGTCATGAGGCTTCTGAGGGGATTGCTGGCGGCCGTGGCTGCGATGCCGATGCTGGCGGCGGCCGAGGAGATCGGGTCGGTCTCCACCGTGTTCAAGTGGCTCGGGCCCAATGACAAGATCGTCATCGAGGCGTTTGACGACCCCAAGGTGGAAGGGGTGACCTGCTACCTGTCGCGAGCCAAGACCGGTGGCGTGAAAGGTGGCCTGGGTCTGGCCGAGGATCGCGCGGAGGCCTCCATTGCCTGTCGGCAGGTGGGGCCTGTGCGTTTCACGGCTGACCTGAAGGATGGCGAGGAAGTGTTCAAGGAGCGTACGTCGCTGGTGTTCAAGACCATGCAGGTGGTGCGCTTCTTCGATCGCAAGCGCAACACGCTCGTCTATCTGGTCTACAGCGATCGCATCATCGAGGGTAGTCCGCAGAACGCGGTGACGGCCATTCCGATCATGCCCTGGCCGAACAAGCCCTGAGTCAACGATGGAAAGCCCGGTTTGCCGGGCTTTTTGTTGCCTGGTGAACATGCAGTGCCAAATCGCGGGCAATAAAAAACCGGCCATCAGGCCGGTTTTTCGTACAAGAACGAGCTTAGGCGGCAGCCTGGCCCAGCGCCTTGATGTGCGCGTTCAGGCGGCTCTTGTGACGAGCAGCCTTGTTCTTGTGGATGATGCCTTTGTCGGCCATGCGGTCGATGACCGGTACAGCAGCGGTGTAGGCTGCTTGGGCCTTGGGCAGGTCCTTGGCGTCGAGCGCCTTGACTACGTTTTTGATGTAGGTACGGACCATGGAGCGCAGGCTGGCGTTATGGCTACGACGCTTCTCAGCCTGTTTCGCGCGTTTTTTGGCAGAAGGTGTATTGGCCACCGTCAAGCTCCTCGGAAACTGGGGGATACGAACAAATAAGGCCGCGAATCATGCCGATGCACTGTGGCGATGTCAAGGGCGGTTGAGTGCCCTTGCCGTGGCGGGCGACGAGCGTGCAGCGTGATTTCTTCGCTGCGCAGCTCTACACTCGCGCGCTCCGGGGCAGCCCGGGCGTCGGCTTCTGCGGTCGCGCATTCTTTCCTTCGGCCTCCTGGGATGCAAGCCTTTACGTCATGAATCTGCTCAAGTCGCTGGCCGCCGTCAGCTCCATCACCATGCTGTCGCGGGTACTGGGCTTCGTTCGCGACACCATCGTGGCCCGTGCCTTCGGTGCCGGCATGGCCACGGATGCCTTCTTCGTTGCCTTCAAACTGCCCAACCTGCTGCGGCGGATCTTCGCCGAGGGGGCCTTCTCACAGGCCTTCGTCCCGATCCTGGCGGAGTACAAGAGCCAGCAGGGCGAGGAGGCGACCCGGACCTTCATCGCCTATGTGGCCGGACTGCTGACCCTGGCGCTGGCGCTGGTCACGGCGCTGGGCATTCTTGCAGCACCCTGGGTGATCTATGCCACCGCTCCGGGCTTCACTGACACCCAGGAGAAGTTCGAGCTGACCACCGACCTGTTGCGGGTCACCTTTCCCTATATCTTCCTGATTTCGCTGTCGTCCCTGGCCGGGGCGGTGCTGAACACCTGGAACCGCTTTGCGGTGCCGGCCTTCGTGCCGACGCTGCTGAACGTGGCGATGATCGTCTTTGCGGTGTTCCTCACGCCTTACTTCCATCCACCGGTGATGGCGCTGGCCTGGGCGACCCTGGTGGGTGGGCTGGCCCAGTTGCTGTTCCAGCTGCCGGCGCTCAAGCGCATCGGCATGCTCGTGCTGCCGCGTCTGAACCTGCGCGATGCCGGCGTCTGGCGGGTGCTGAAGCAGATGGGGCCGGCCATCTTCGGGGTCTCGGTAAGCCAGATCTCGCTGATCATCAACACCATCTTCGCGTCCTTCCTGGTGGCCGGTTCGGTGTCCTGGATGTACTACGCCGACCGCCTGATGGAGCTGCCCTCCGGCGTGCTTGGCGTGGCGCTTGGCACCATCCTGCTGCCGTCGCTGGCCAAGACCTACGCCAACGATGACCGCACGGCCTATTCCGAGCTGCTGGATTGGGGGCTGCGCCTGTGTTTCCTGCTGGTGCTGCCCTGCGCCCTGGCGCTGGCGCTGCTAGCCGAGCCGCTGACGGTGTCGCTGTTCCAGTACGGCAAGTTCACCGCCCATGACGCACTGATGACCCAGCGTGCGCTGATCGCCTACGCCGTCGGTCTGCTCGGGATCATCCTGGTGAAGGTCCTGGCGCCTGGCTTCTATGCCCGGCAGAACATCCGTACCCCGGTGCGTATCGCCCTGCTGACCCTGGTGGTGACCCAGTTGCTCAACCTGGTGCTGATCGGGCCGTTGCAGCACGCCGGCCTGGCGCTAGCCATCGGGCTGGCGGCCTGTCTCAACGCCGCCTTGCTGTTCTGGCAGTTGCGCCGGCAACGTCTTTTTCTGCCCCAACCGGGCTGGGGTGTGTTCCTGCTCAAGCTGCTGGTAGCGGTTGCGGTGATGGGGGCGATCCTTGTGCTGGGGGGGAGCTGGCTGCCGGCCTGGGACAGCGGTGGCATGCCCGAGCGCCTGGCGCGGCTGATGCTGCTGGTGGTCGCCGGTGCCGGCAGTTATTTCGCCACCCTGGCGGTGCTGGGTTTCCGCCTTCGCCACTTCGCTCGCCGGGCTGTCCGATAGCGGGGTCTTGCCCTCCGGAGAGCGGCTTTGCGACACGTCAGACGTGCCTGTTGTGATGGCGCGGCTGTGCGTATAATCGGCCACTTTGTGAACAAGACGTGTGCTATGCAGCTGGTCCGAGGTCTTCATAACCTGCGGCCCCGATCCGGGGGCTGCGTTGCCACCATCGGCAATTTCGACGGCGTCCACCGGGGGCACCAGGCCATTCTCAAGCGCCTGCGCGAACGTGCGGCCGAGCTGGGCGTACCCAGCTGCGTGGTGATCTTCGAACCCCAGCCCCGTGAGTTCTTCGGCCCCGATACCGCCCCCGTCCGCCTGACGCGCCTGCGCGACAAGCTCGAGCTGCTGGCCGGTGAGGGCGTGGATTTCGTCCTGTGCCTGGCGTTCAACCGGCGCTTGCGCGAGCTGTCCGCTGCCGAGTTCGTCCATGCGGTGCTGGTGGAAGGGCTGGGTGTGCACCACCTGGAGATCGGTGACGACTTCCGCTTCGGTTGTGATCGCGCCGGCGATTTCGCCTTCCTCCAGGCTGCCGGGGCAGCCGAGGGCTTTACCGTCGAGGCCGCTGCCACCGTCGAACTGGATGGCATGCGGGTCAGCAGCACCCGTGTCCGCGAGGCCCTGGCCGCCGCCGACTTCCCGCTGGCCGAGCACCTGCTCGGGCGCCCTTTCAGCATCACCGGCCGTGTCCTGCATGGCCAGAAACTGGCGCGGCAGCTCGGCACGCCGACTGCCAATGTGCAACTCAAGCGACGCCGTGTACCGCTCTCCGGGGTCTTCCTGGTCAGCGTGGAGCTGGATGGCCAGCGCCTGCCTGGTGTCGCGAACATCGGCGTGCGCCCCACCGTGAAAGGGGACGGCAACGCCCATCTGGAAGTGCACCTGTTGGACTTCGCCGCGAGCCTCTACGACCGGCGCCTCAGCGTCACCTTCCACCGCAAGCTGCGCGAAGAGCAGCGTTTCGCCTCCCTGGAGGCCCTCAAGTCGGCGATCGACGCGGACGTCGCCGCAGCCCGTGCCTACTGGCAGGGCGCCCACCTTCAATGATGAGCCTGGACTGACATGACCGATTACAAAGCGACCCTCAACCTGCCGGAAACGGCATTCCCGATGAAGGCCGGTCTTCCCCAGCGTGAGCCGGAGACCCTGCAGCGCTGGGACTCCATTGGGCTCTACCAGAAGCTGCGCCAGATCGGTGAGGGCCGCCCCACGTTCGTCCTGCACGATGGCCCGCCCTATGCGAACGGCGAGATCCACATCGGTCACGCGCTGAACAAGATCCTCAAGGACATCATCGTCCGTTCCAAGACCCTGTCCGGCTACGACGCACCCTATGTGCCGGGCTGGGACTGCCATGGCCTGCCCATCGAGCACAAGGTGGAGACCACCCACGGCAAGAACCTGCCGGCGGACAAGGTCCGTGAGCTGTGCCGTGCCTACGCCACCGAGCAGATCGAGCAGCAGAAGACCGACTTCATCCGCCTGGGTGTGCTGGGTGACTGGGGCAACCCCTACAAGACCATGAACTTTGCCAACGAGGCCGGCGAGATTCGCGCCCTGGCCGAGATGGTCAAGGGCGGCTTCGTGTTCAAGGGCCTTAAGCCGGTCAACTGGTGCTTCGATTGCGGTTCGGCCCTGGCCGAGGCCGAGGTTGAGTACAAGGACAAGCAGTCCGACGCCATCGACGTCGCCTTCCCGGTAGAGGACGCCGACAAGCTGGCCGCCGCCTTCGGCCTGGCCAGCCTTTCCAAGCCGGCCGCCATCGTGATCTGGACCACCACGCCCTGGACCATCCCGGCCAACCAGGCGCTGAACGTCCACCCTGAATTCGAGTACGCCCTGGTGGACACCGGCGCTCGCCTGCTGGTGCTGGCGACCGAACTGGTGGAGTCCTGTCTGGCTCGCTATGGCCTGGAAGGTCAGGTGATCGCCACCGCCAAGGGCGAGGCGCTGGAGCATATTCGCTTCTGTCACCCCTTCTACGAGCGCTTCTCCCCGGTCTACCTGGCCGAGTACGTCGAGCTGGGCGCCGGCACGGGTGTGGTGCACTCCTCACCGGCTTACGGTGAAGACGACTTCCGTACCTGCAAGGCGTACGGCATGAGCAACGACGACATCCTCAGCCCGGTGCAGAGCAACGGTGTGTATGTGGCTGACCTGCCGTTCTTCGGCGGCCAGTTCATCTGGAAGGCCAACCCGCTCATCGTCGCCAAGCTGGAAGAAGTGGGCGCGCTGCTCAAGCACGAGGCGATCAAGCACAGCTACATGCACTGCTGGCGCCACAAGACCCCGCTGATCTACCGTGCCACCGCCCAGTGGTTCGTCGGCATGGACAAGCAGCCCAACCAGGGCGGCACCCTGCGCGAGCGCGCCCTGGCGGCCATCGAACAGACCCAGTTCATCCCGGCCTGGGGCCAGGCACGTCTGCACAGCATGATCGCCGGCCGTCCCGACTGGTGCATCTCGCGCCAGCGTAACTGGGGCGTACCCATCCCGTTCTTCCTGCACAAAGCCACCGGCGAGCTGCACCCGCGCACCGTCGAGCTGATGGAGGAAGTGGCCAAGCGCGTCGAGCAGCAGGGCATCGAGGCCTGGTTCAAGCTGGAGCCGGCCGAGCTGTTGGGCGACGAGGCTGGTGACTACGAGAAGATCCTCGACACCCTGGACGTCTGGTTCGACTCCGGCACCACCCATTGGCACGTGCTGCGTGGTTCGCACCCGCAAGGCCACGCCAGCGGTCCGCGTGCGGACCTCTACCTGGAAGGTTCCGACCAGCACCGCGGCTGGTTCCATTCCTCGTTGCTGACCGGCAGCGCCATCGACGGCCATGCGCCCTACAAGGGCCTGCTGACCCACGGCTTCACCGTGGACGAGCGCGGCCACAAGATGTCCAAATCCCTGGGCAACACCGTGGCGCCGCAGAAGATCAACAACACCCTGGGCGCCGACATCCTGCGTCTGTGGGTTGCGGCCACCGACTACTCGGGCGAGATGGCCGTTTCCGACCAGATCCTGCAGCGCAGCGCCGACGCCTACCGGCGTATCCGCAACACCGCGCGCTTCATGCTGGCCAACCTCAACGGTTTCGATCCGGCCCGCGACCTGCTGCCGCCGGAGCAGATGCTCGACCTCGATCGCTGGGCGCTGGACGCCGCTGCCCGCCTGCAGGACGAGATCCTCGAGGCCTACGGCGAGTACCGCTTCTGGAACGTCTACTCGAAGCTGCACAACTTCTGCGTGCAGGAGCTGGGCGGTTTCTACCTCGACATCATCAAGGACCGTCAGTACACCACCCGTGCCGACAGCGTGGCCCGTCGTTCCTGCCAGACCGCGCTGTTCCACATCACCGAGGCGCTGGTGCGCTGGATCGCGCCGATCCTGGCCTTCACCGCCGAGGAGATCTGGCAGTACCTGCCGGGTGAGCGCAACGAGTCGGTCATGCTGAACACCTGGTACGAAGGTCTGGCTCGCCTGCCGGAAGGTTTTGCCCTGGATGCCGCCTACTGGACCCGCGTCATGGCGGTGAAAGGGGCGGTCAACAAGGAACTGGAAGCCCTGCGCTCGGCCAAGGCCATTGGCGGCAACCTGCAGGCCGAAGTCACCCTGTTCGGAGATGACGCCCTGCAGGCCGATCTGGCCAAGCTGGGCAACGAGCTGCGCTTCGTGCTCATCACTTCCACTGCTGAAGTCCGCCCGGCGGGCGAGGCGCCGGAGCAGGCCGTGGCCACCGAGGTGCCTGGCCTGAAGCTGCGCATTCTCAAGTCCGAACACGCCAAGTGCGGTCGTTGCTGGCACCACCGTGCCGACGTCGGCACCCACGCGGCGCACCCGGAGCTGTGCGGTCGTTGCGTGGAGAACATCGAAGGCGTCGGCGAGGTTCGCCACCATGCCTGAGGCCCGTTTCGGTCGGCTGGGCTGGCTGCTGCTGAGCGTCCTGGTGTTCCTGCTGGACCAGGGCACCAAGTGGGCAGTGCTGGACCTGATCCCCAAGCACACCCGCATCACGGTGATCCCCGGCTGGTTCGACTGGACCCACGTCTACAACACCGGCGCTGCCTTCAGCTTCCTGGCGGACAGCTCGGGCTGGCAGCGCTGGCTGTTCGCGATCATCGCCATCGTGGTGAGCGGCGTACTGGTGGTCTGGCTCAAGCGTCTGAAGGCCGACGAGACCTGGCTGGCCATCGCCCTGGCCGCCGTGCTCGGCGGCGCGTTGGGCAACCTGTACGACCGCGTGGTGCTGGGCCACGTGGTCGACTTCATCCTGGTGCACTGGCAGGACCGCTGGTACTTCCCGGCGTTCAACCTGGCCGACACCGCGATCACCCTCGGCGCCATCATGCTGGCGCTGGATATGTTCAAGACGAAGAAGTCCGGAGAAGCCGCCCATGACTGAGTCCCTCGCCACCGAGCTGCGCATCGGCCCGGACCGTGAAGTGACGCTGAACTTCGCCATCAAGCTGGAGAACGGCGACGTGGTCGACAGCACCTTCGGCAAGCAGCCAGCCACCTTCAAGGTCGGCGACGGCAACCTGCTACCGGGCTTCGAGAATGCGCTGTTCGGCCTCAAGGCCGGCGATCGCCGCGAGCTGCCCATCAGCCCCGAGCAGGGTTTCGGCCAGCCGAACGAGCAGAATGTCCAGGTCATGCCCCGTGGCCAGTTCCAGGACATGGAGCTGTCCGAAGGCCTGCTGATCATCTTCAACGATGCCGCCAACGCCGAGTTGCCCGGTGTCGTGAAGGCCTTCGACGCTGACCGCGTGACCATAGACTTCAACCACCCGCTGGCCGGCAAGACGCTGCGCTTCGAGGTGGAAATCCTGGCGGTTCGTCCGCTCTGATCCGTTTCCCGGCAGGGGAGGGCGGCCGGCAGGCCTGGAGGTAACAAGCATGCAGATCAAACTCGCCAACCCCCGTGGGTTCTGTGCCGGCGTGGACCGTGCCATCGAGATCGTCAACCGTGCGCTGGAAGTGTTCGGCCCGCCGATCTACGTCCGCCACGAAGTGGTGCACAACAAGTTCGTCGTCGAAGACCTGCGCGCCCGTGGCGCCGTGTTCGTCGAAGAGCTGGATCAGGTGCCGGACAACGTCATCGTCATCTTCAGCGCCCATGGTGTGTCCCAGGCCGTGCGCCAGGAGGCCGAGCGCCGCGGCCTCAAGGTGTTCGACGCCACCTGCCCGCTGGTGACCAAGGTGCACATGGAGGTGGCCCGCTACAGCCGTGACGGCCGCGAATGCGTGCTGATCGGCCACGCCGGTCACCCGGAAGTGGAAGGCACCATGGGCCAGTACAACTCCGCCAATGGCGGTGCGATCTACCTGGTGGAGAACGAGGACGATGTGGAGCGCCTGGTGGTTCGCAACCCGGAAGCTCTGTCCTTCGTCACCCAGACGACCCTTTCCATGGACGACACCAGCCGCGTGATCGATGCCCTGCGGGCGCGCTTCCCTTCCATCGGCGGGCCGCGCAAGGACGACATCTGCTACGCCACCCAGAACCGCCAGGACGCGGTGAAGCAACTGGCTGACGAAAGCGATGTGGTGCTGGTGGTGGGCAGCCCCAACAGCTCCAACTCCAACCGCCTGCGCGAACTTGCCGAGCGCATCGGCACCCCGGCCTACCTGATCGACGGCGCCGAAGACCTGCAGCAAGGCTGGTTCGCCGGTGTGCAACGGGTCGGCATCACCGCCGGTGCCTCCGCCCCCGAGGTGCTGGTGCAGGGCGTGATCCAGCAACTGCGCGAGTGGGGCGCCGAGGTGGCGCTGGAGCTGGACGGCCGACCGGAGAACGTCACCTTCTCAATGCCCAAGGAGCTGCGGGTCAAGGCGATCTGAGCTACGGCAGTGAATAAAAAACGGGGGCTTCGGCCCCCGTTTTCATTGCCCATGAGAAATGCCGCCCATCAGGGATGGGCGGCGTGGGGGCGATGGATCAGTCGAAGACGATCTCTTCCCCTTCGACCCGAGCGTGGATGGTGACGCCCGGGGCGAACTGGCCGGCGAGGATCTGCTGGGCCAGGGGGTTTTCGATCCAGCGCTGGATGGCGCGCTTGAGCGGGCGGGCGCCGTAGACCGGGTCGTAGCCAACGGCAATCAGCTTGTCGAGGGCTTCCGGGCTCAGCTCCAGGCTCAGGTCGCGTTCGGCCAGGCGTTTGCGCAGGCGTTGCAGCTGGATGCTGGCGATGCCGCCGATCTGGTCGCGGCCCAGGGGCTCGAACACCACCACTTCGTCGATCCGGTTGATGAACTCGGGGCGGAAGTGGCTGCTGACGGCATCCATCACCGCCGCGCGCTGGGCTTCACGGTCGCCCACCAGCTCCTGGATCTGCGCGGAGCCGAGGTTGGAGGTCATCACCACCACGGTGTTGCGGAAGTCGACGGTGCGGCCGTGGCTGTCGGTCAGGCGGCCGTCTTCCAGCACCTGCAGGAGGATGTTGAAGACGTCCGGGTGGGCCTTCTCCACTTCGTCCATCAGCACGACGGAGTAGGGCTTGCGACGCACGGCTTCGGTCAGGTAGCCGCCTTCCTCGTAGCCGACGTAACCCGGAGGGGCACCGATGAGGCGGGCCACGGAGTGTTTCTCCATGAACTCGGACATGTCGATGCGCACCAGGGCTTCCTCGGTGTCGAAGAGGAATTCGGCCAGGGCCTTGCACAGCTCGGTCTTGCCCACGCCCGTCGGGCCGAGGAACAGGAAGGAGCCGCTGGGGCGGTTCGGGTCGGACAGGCCGGCGCGGGAGCGGCGCACGGCGTTGGCCACGGCGACCACGGCTTCATGCTGGCCGATGACGCGCTTGTGCAGCTCGTCTTCCATGCGCAGCAGCTTGTCGCGCTCGCCTTCGAGCATCTTGGCTACCGGGATGCCGGTCCACTTGGAGACGACCTCGGCGATTTCCTCGTCGGTCACCTTGTTGCGCAGCAACTGGTTTTCCGGCTTGCCGTGCTGGTCGACCATCTGCAGGCTGCGTTCCAGGTCGGGGATGATGCCGTACTGCAGTTCGGCCATGCGGTTCAGGTCGCCTTTGCGACGGGCGGCCTCCAGTTCGGTGCGGGCCTGTTCGATCTTCTGCTGGATCTGGGCGGAGCCCTGGACTTCGGCTTTCTCCGATTTCCAGATTTCCTCCAGGTCGGCGTATTCGCGCTCCAGCTTGAGAATGTCGTCCTCCAGTTTGGCCAGGCGCTTGATGGCGGCCTCGTCCTCCTCCTTCTTCATGGCCTCGCGCTCGATCTTCAGTTGGATCAGGCGGCGGTCCAGGCGGTCGAGGGCTTCGGGCTTGGAGTCGATCTCCATGCGGATGCGGCTGGCGGCTTCGTCGATCAGGTCGATGGCCTTGTCCGGCAACTGGCGGTCGGTGATGTAGCGGTGCGAGAGCTTGGCGGCGGCGATGATGGCGCCGTCGGTGATGGTCACGCCGTGGTGCACCTCGTAGCGCTCCTTCAGGCCACGGAGGATGGCGATGGTGTCTTCCTCGCTGGGCTCGTCCACCAGGACTTTCTGGAAGCGGCGCTCCAGGGCAGCGTCCTTCTCGATGTACTGGCGGTACTCGTCCAGGGTGGTGGCGCCGACGCAGTGCAGTTCGCCACGGGCCAGGGCCGGCTTGAGCATGTTGCCGGCGTCCATGGCGCCTTCGGCCTTGCCGGCGCCAACCATGGTGTGCAGCTCGTCGATGAACAGGATGACGCGGCCTTCCTGCTTGGACAGTTCGTTGAGTACAGCCTTGAGGCGCTCTTCGAACTCGCCGCGGAACTTGGCGCCGGCGATCAGGGCACCCATGTCCAGTGCCAGCAGGCGCTTGTCCTTCAGGCCATCGGGCACTTCACCGTTGATGATGCGCTGGGCAAGGCCTTCGGCGATGGCGGTCTTGCCGACGCCGGGTTCGCCGATCAGCACCGGGTTGTTCTTGGTGCGGCGCTGCAGGACCTGAATGGTGCGGCGGATTTCGTCGTCACGGCCGATCACCGGGTCGAGCTTGCCGTCTTCGGCGCGCTTGGTGAGGTCGACGGTGTACTTGTCCAGGGCCTGGCGGGCTTCCTCGACATTGGGGTCGTTCACGGCCTGGCCGCCGCGCAGGTTGGCGATGGCGTTCTCCAGGGCCTTGCGGGTGACGCCCTGGCCGAGCAGCAACTTGCCCAGGCGGGTGTTCTCGTCCATCGCGGCCAATACCACCAGTTCGCTGGAGATGAACTGGTCGCCTTTCTGCTGGGCCAGGCGGTCGGCCTGGTTGAGCAGGCGGGCGAGGTCCTGGGACAGGTTCACGTCGCCGGTGGGGTTCTGGATCTTCGGCAGGCCGTCGAGTTCCTTGGTCAGGCCAGCCCGCAGGGCGGCAACGTCAAAGCCGACTTGCATCAGCAGAGGCTTGATGGAGCCGCCCTGCTGGTCGAGCAGGGCGAGCATGAGGTGCAGCGGCTCGATGGCTGAGTGGTCGTGGCCGACGGCCTGGGATTGGGCGTCGGACAGCGCCAGTTGGAGTTTGCTGGTCAGTCGATCTATGCGCATGGGGGCAGTCCTTCCTCTAGGGGCGGGCTGGGGCGATGAGCGCCCCGAAGACGATGAGCTCGCCGGGATGCAGTGTAGATAAGGACGATTCTGGGCGATTCAAGGTGCCCGGCCTTGATGCAGGTCAGCGGCTCAATCGGCCAGCCAGACGAGGCTCGCGAAGCGCCCGGTGCGGGAGGCACGGCGATAGGAGTAGAAGCGCGGGTCGCTGACGGTGCAGAAACCGCCGCCGTAGACGGCGGTGATGCCGCGTGCGGCGAGGCGGATGCGTGCCAGGGCGTAGATGTCCGCCAGGTAGCGGCCGGCGTTTGCGCTGGGGCGGAAGGCAACTTCCGTCTCGGCGTGCTGGGCGATGAAGGCTTCGCGAACCTCCGGGCCGACTTCGAAGGCGTCCGGGCCGATGGCCGGGCCGAGCCAGACCAGGATCTGGTCTGCCGGTGTGGCCAGGGCGTCCAGCGTGGCCTCCAGCACCCCGTTTGCCAGGCCGCGCCAACCTGCATGAGCGGCTGCGACACGGGTGCCGTCGCGGTTGCAGAAGAGCGCGGGCAGGCAGTCAGCGGTCATCACCAGGCTGGCGATGCCGGGGGCCTGGCTCCAGCTGGCGTCTGCCGTCTCTACGCGGGTGGGATCGGCTTCGACCACGCGGATGCCGTGTACCTGGCTGAGCCAGGCGGGCTGGCAGCCGAGGGTGGTCGTGAGCTTGAGGCGGTTGCTGGCGACGGCGGTGGGGTCGTCGTCGACGTGGTCGCCAAGGTTGAAGCTGTCGTAGGGCGGAAGGCTGACGCCGTCGGCGCGGGTGGTCACGCAGGCCCTGACCCGCGCGGGGGCGGGCCAATCGGGCGTGAGCCAGCCCGTCATCAGACGAAGGACTCGTTGTCCTGCCGCAGCAGGGTCAGCAGCCAGACGAAATCATCCGGCAGCGGGGACTCCCACTTCATGCGATCACCGGTTTCCGGGTGGTCGAGCTCGAGGAAGCGGGCATGCAGCGCCTGGCGGGGGAACTCCTTGAGGGTCTGTACCAGGGTCGGGCTCGCAGCCGGCGGGATGCGGAAGCGGCCGCCATAGACCGGGTCCCCCACCAGCGGGTGGTTGATGTAGGCCATGTGCACGCGGATCTGGTGCGTGCGGCCGGTCTCCAGCTTGACCCGGGTGTGGGTGTGGGAGCGGAACCGCTCCAACACGCGGTAGTGGCTGACGGCCTGCTTGCCACCGGCCACCACGCCCATGCGTTGGCGCTGCTGGGAGCTGCGGCCGATGGGCGCGTCGACCTTGCCACCGGCGGTGATCACACCGACGACGATGGCCTCATAGATGCGGCTGACGGTCCGGGCCTGCAACTGGGCGACCAGCTTGGTGTGGGCCTCGAGGGTCTTGGCCACCACCATCAGGCCGGTGGTGTCCTTGTCGAGGCGATGCACGATGCCGGCCCGGGGCACGTTGGCCAGGTCGGGGGCATGGTGCAGCAGGGCGTTGAGCAGGGTGCCGTCCATGTGGCCGGCCGCCGGGTGCACCACCAGGCCGGCGGGTTTGTCCAGCACCAGCAGGTGGTCGTCCTCGTAGACGATGTTCAGCTCGATGTCCTGGGCCACCCACTCGCCCTGGGACTCCAGTTCGGCATCGAGTACCAGCACGGAACCGCCATAGACGGTGTCGCGGGGGCGGAGCACCTGGCCGTCCACGGTGAGTCGCCCTTCCTTGATCCAGGCGGACAGGCGGGAGCGGGAGTGTTCGTCGAAGAGTTGTGCGGCAACCTGGTCCAGGCGTTGCCCGCCCAAATCGGACGGCACCTCGGCACTCAGTTGGATGGCCTGTTTATTGGTCGGGGACATGCTCGAAAACGGCGGGGCGCAGCCTTTGGTTTCGGCCACGCGCTTGTGGTTAAATACGGCGTCTTTGTCCTGGGAAAGCCCAGGGCGCCCATCATAACAGGACGGCTCCGCCCAAGACAGCGGACCGTCACAGGGACGCAAGCCACCATGCAAGTGAAACACCTGCTGCTGATCGCCATTCTCGCCCTCACCGCCGCGTGTTCCTCCAAAGAAGTGGTCGACGAGAACCTGAGCGAGTCCGAGCTGTACCAGCAGGCTCAGTCCGACCTGGACAACAAGAGCTATTCCAGTGCCGTTGCCAAGCTCAAGGCCCTTGAGTCCCGCTACCCCTTCGGGCGCTATGCCGAGCAAGCCCAGCTTGAGCTGATCTACGCCTACTACAAGAATGTCGAGCCGGAGGCCGCCAAATCGGCCGCCGAGCGTTTCATCCGTCTGCACCCGCAGCATGCCAACGTCGACTACGCCTACTACCTGAAGGGGCTGGCCTCCTTCGAGCAGGATCGTGGCCTGCTGGCGCGCTTCCTGCCGCTGGACATGACCAAGCGTGATCCGGGTGCCGCCCGCGACTCCTACAACGAGTTCGCCCAACTGACCAGCCGCTACCCCCATAGTCGCTACGCGCCGGATGCCAAGCAGCGCATGGTCTACCTGCGCAACCTGCTGGCCGCCTATGAAATCCATGTCGCCCACTACTACCTGACCCGCCAGGCCTATGTCGCCGCCGGCAATCGTGGTCGCTACGTGGTGGAAAACTTCCAGGGCACACCGGCGGTGGGCGATGGCCTGGCGGTGATGGTGGAGTCCTACCAGCGCCTGGGGCTGGATGACCTGGCCGCCACCAGCCTGGAAACCCTGAAACTGAACTACCCCGAGCACCCGAGCCTGGTCGATGGCCAGTTCGTACCGCGTGAGGATGAGGCCGACAACCGCAGTTGGCTGGCCAAGGCCACCCTCGGCCTGATCGAGAGCGAAGCGCCGCTGCCCCCTGGCCAGACTCGCGCCAACCAGGACGTGATCAAGCAGTACGAAGACGCCAAGGAAGAAATCCCCGATGAGCTGCAGCCCGAGAACGCCTCGGCCGGTGGCGACACGGGCGGCAAGAAGCGCTCCTGGTTCAGCTACATGACCTTCGGCCTCTTCGACTGAGGCGGATGGATGAGAAAAAGAGGCCTGCGGGCCTCTTTTTTCATGCCTGTAAGGAACTCAGTGCACAGCACTGCCTTTAGCGGCTGGGCGCGGGGAAAGGCCTTGGCTTAAACTGCTGGCCTTTCCCCGGACACTCGAGTTCGACGCATGCTGCGCCTGATCTTCTGGATTGCTGTCATCTTTGCTGCCGTGTGGGTATGGCGCCGCATGAAGGCTCGCCCGCCCCGCCAGGAGGCTCCGCCCGCCGAGCCGGCAGCCAGCCCCATGGTTCGTTGCGCCCATTGCGGTGTCCACGTTCCCCAGTCCGAAGCCCTGCCCAGTGCCCAGCGCTGGTACTGCAGTCAGGCGCACCTCGAGCAAGGCCCGGCCAGTGGCGAGCACTGATTCGCCCTCCCTGGCGAGCAATCAGATCCGACGGATCTTCCGCCTCTACAACCTGTACCGCCTGCTCATCGGCCTGGTGCTGGTCGGATTGATTTCCATCGAGCTGGACAGCGAGCTGCTGGACCTGGCTCGCGTACAGCTTTTCCGCAATGCCAGTTGGTTCTACCTGCTGCTGAACATCCTCATTGCGCTGATGGTCCGCCGCCCCCAGCACATGCTGCAGGTGTTCAGCCTGGCGCTGGTGGACGTCATTCTGCTGTCCTGCATCTTCTATGCAGCGGGCGGTTCGCCCAGCGGCATCGGCAACCTGATCATCGTTGCGGTGGCCATTGCCAACATCCTGCTGCGTGGGCGTATCGGGCTGCTGATCGCCGCTGTTGCCGCCATCGGGATGATCTACCTGACCTTCTACCTGAGCTTGTCCCGCCCGGAAGCGGCCAACCAGTATGTACAGGCCGGCGCGCTCGGTGCGCTGTGCTTTGCAGGCGCCCTGTTCGTGCAGGGCATCAGTCGACGTCTGCAGTTGAGCGAGACCCTGGCCGAGCAGCGTGCGGCCGATGTGGCCAATCTGGAGGCGCTCAACGCGCTCATCCTGCAGCGCATGCGCACGGGCATCCTGGTGCTGGACAGCCGCCACCGGGTGTTGCTGGCCAACCAGGCCGCACAGGCGATGCTGGGGCATGACGGGCTGGCGGGACGCCCCCTCGGGCCATACTGTCCGGAACTGCTCGCGCGCCTGGAGCAATGGTGGGACAACCCGACCTTGCGTCCCCAGAGCCTGCAACCGATACCCGATGGCACAGTGCTGCAGCCCAGCTTCGTCCAGTTGCAGCGTGGTGAGCAGTTGGACACGCTGATATTCCTCGACGACATCTCGCAGATCGCCCAGCAGGCGCAGCAACTGAAGCTGGCTTCCCTGGGCCGGCTGACCGCCGGTATCGCCCATGAGATCCGCAACCCCCTGGGTGCCATCAGCCATGCTGCCCAGTTGTTGCAGGAGTCCGAAGCGCTGGAGGGACCCGACCGCCGCCTGGCGCAGATCATCCAGGACCATTCCCGGCGGATGAACCTCGTCATCGAGAATGTTCTGCAACTATCGCGGCGGCGCCAGTCGGAGCCCCAACTGCTGGATCTCAAGTACTGGCTGCACCGATTCGCCAGCGAGTTCCGCAGCGCCTCACCGGTGGGGCAGACCCTTCACCTGGAAACCAACCCGGGCAGCATCCAGACCCGCATGGACCCTCACCAGCTCACCCAGGTGCTGACCAACCTAGTGCAGAACGGCCTGCGTTACAGCGCGCAGAAGCATCGCCAGGGGCAGGTCTGGCTGAAGCTCTTCCGTGACGCCGAGAGCGACCTGCCCATACTGGAAGTGATGGACGACGGCCCCGGTGTCGCCGAGGAGCAGCTCCATCACCTGTTCGAGCCCTTCCACACCACGGAGAACAAGGGCACCGGGCTCGGCCTGTACATCTCCCGCGAGCTGTGCGAAAGCAACCAGGCTCGCCTTGACTATCGACCCCGCGAAGGCGGCGGCAGCTGTTTCCGCATCACCTTCGCCCATCCGCGAAAACTGAGTTGACCATGACCCGACAGAGAGCCCTGATCGTCGATGACGAGCCCGATATCCGCGAACTGCTGGAGATCACCCTCGGCCGGATGAAGCTGGACACCCGCAGCGCGCGCAACGTCAAGGAAGCGCGCGAGTGGCTGGCCCGCGAACCGTTCGATCTCTGCCTGACGGACATGCGCCTGCCCGATGGCACCGGGCAGGAGCTGGTGCAGTACATCCAGCAGCGCCACCCCCAGGTGCCGGTGGCCATGATCACGGCCTACGGCAGCCTGGATACCGCTATCAACGCCCTCAAGGCCGGCGCCTTTGACTTCCTGACCAAGCCGGTGGATCTCGGTCGCCTCCGTGAACTGGTGGCGACCGCCCTGCGGTTGCGCAGCGGCGAATCGGACGAAGAGGCCAGCGTCGACAGCCGCTTGCTGGGCGAATCGCCCCCCATGCGGGCGCTGCGCAACCAGATACAGAAGCTTGCCCGTAGCCAGGCGCCCGTCTACATCAGCGGCGAGTCGGGCAGCGGCAAGGAACTGGTCGCACGGCTCATCCATGAGCAAGGCCCGCGCGCCAGTCACCCCTTCGTGCCGGTGAACTGCGGTGCCATTCCGTCGGAGCTGATGGAGAGCGAATTCTTCGGCCACAAGAAAGGCAGCTTCACCGGTGCCATCGAGGACAAGCAGGGCCTGTTCCAGGCCGCCCATGGCGGCACCCTGTTCCTCGACGAAGTGGCGGACCTGCCGTTGCCCATGCAGGTCAAGCTGCTGCGGGCCATTCAGGAGAAGGCGGTACGTGCCGTCGGTGGCCAGCAGGAAGTGGTGGTGGACGTGCGCATCCTCAGTGCCACTCACAAGGACCTGGCTGCCGAGGTGGCTGCCGGGCGATTCCGTCAGGACCTGTTCTACCGGCTCAACGTGATCGAACTGGGGGTGCCGCCGTTGCGTGAGCGCCGCGAAGACATTCCCCGCCTGGCGGACGTGATGCTCAAGCGCCTGGCAGACGCCTGCTCGCTGCCGGCCGCGACCCTTACCCGTGATGCGCTGGAGAAGCTCAAGACCTATCGCTTTCCCGGCAACGTGCGCGAGCTGGAGAACATGCTGGAGCGGGCCTACACCCTGTGTGAGAACGACCAGATCCAGCCCCATGACCTGCGCTTCACCGAAGCTGCTGGCGCGGCAGAGGGCGGCGAGGCAGACCTTGCCAAGATCGACAACCTCGAGGACTACCTCGAGGAGATCGAGCGCAAGCTGATCATGCAGGCCCTGGAGGAGACCCGCTGGAACCGCACGGCAGCAGCCCAGCGTCTTGGGCTGACCTTCCGTTCCATGCGTTACAGGCTGAAGAAGCTGGGGATCGACTGATCCCCGGACAGGTCAAAGGCGAGCGCTGGGCGCGTAGGGGGTGGGGTCGACAATCGGCTCGCGCCCCAGCATGAGGTCCGCCAGCAGTCGGCAGGAGGCCGGCGCCAGAACCAGCCCGTTGCGGTAGTGTCCGCAGTTGAGCCAGAGCCCCTCGAACCCCGGTACCGGCCCAATGAACGGGATGCCATCGAGCGAACCCGGCCGCAACCCCGCCCAGTGCCCGACGATGGGCTGTCTGGCCAGCGCAGGAATCAGCTCCTCCGCAGAAGCCTGGAGGCTCTCCCGTGCCACATCGGTAGGCGTCTTGTCGAACCCCTCATGCTCCAGGGTGCTGCCCACGAGAATGTGGCCATCCCGGCGCGGGATTGCATAACGCCCCTTGGCCAGCACCATGCTGGGCAGGAAGTCCGGCTCGCACTTGTAGAGGATCATCTGCCCCTTCACCGGCTCGACCGGCAGCGAGAGGCCTAGCGTTGCGAGCAGCTCGCCGCTCCAGGCGCCTGCACAGAGCACCACGCGGTCGGCGCGGAGTTCTTCATGGCCGATCCTGACGCCGACGACCTTCTCCCCTTCGACGATGAAACTGTCGATCCCCGTCTGCTCATGGAGCTTGACGTTGGGAAGCGCCAGAAGCGCAGCACGCAGCGACTTCGCGAGACGCGGGTTGCGGATGTTGGCCACGCCCGGCATGTGGATGGCCCGTTCGAAGCCTGCCCCTAGCGGCGGCACCTGCCGATGCACGGAAGCCATGTCCACTGCGTGAAGCGGGCGCCCTTCACGGCGCGCCCATTCCAGAGCCTCGGTGTCGTCATCCAGATCCAGCCAGTACAAGCCGGTGGTGTGCACCTCCGGATCGAGGCCGGTGGCCTTCAGCAGTTTCTCCCCAAGGCCTGGGTAGAAGTCCTGCGACCAATGAGCCAAGGCCGTCACCGCAGCGCTGTAACGCCAGGGATAGAGGGGGGATACAATTCCGCCTCCGGCCCAGGAGGCCTCGCGTCCTACGTCCGAACGCTCGACGAGTGTGACTTCGCTGGCACTGGCCAGCTCCAGGGCAGTGAGAAGCCCAATGACCCCACCGCCTACTACAAGGACTGACACGAAGACCTCCTGACTATTGAGTCACTCCATGGAATTGGAGCAAGGAAAAATGGAACGTAAGAATCGTGGAATGGGCTTGGTTTCCCAACTGATCTCTCTTGTGCTGGTGGCGAGCGTCATCGTGATATCCCTGCCCAACTGCCTGTCTTGGATGATGGGACACCGAGTTGCAGGATTCAGCCGTGACCTTGCCCATGCTGTTCATCAGGCTCGCCATCTCGCGCTTACCGAAGGGCGCCGTGTAACGCTCTGCCCTCTCGATAGCCATGGGCGATGCACCCGCAACTGGAGCAGCGTCTTGAGCACCTTCTTCGATGATGATGGGCATCGGATGCTGGCTTCCCAGGATCACCTGATCTCGCTGCTGGATGTACCTCCAGGTGTCGATCTCCATTGGGGCGGGGCGGGTAACAAGCGATCCGTCCACTTCAATGGCAGTGGCCTGACATTCACCAGCAACGGCACGTTTCTAGTAAGTGCATCAACATCTCAAATCGAGCGGCGGATTATCATCAACCGCCAAGGCCGGGTGCGCACTGGACACGGCGGCGAATAGCCGCATCCCCGTACGACAGCCGCTCGTACGCTCCTCCACGCCGGCCATCCCATGCTGTTTGAGGTTGGAGTTTCGGCTCGCTAGCTTACAGCCTGCGCAGAGGAAGTACTCATGGAACGTAGACGTGGATTCAGTTTGATCGAGCTCTTGGTGACCATTGTCATCATGGGGATCGTTGCATCAATTGCCTTACCTGCAATGGGGGGGTTCATCGTTCGGCAGCGGGTGTCCGGGCAGGCCAGTGAGCTGATGAATGCCCTGGCTGTGGCCCGCATCGAGGCCACCAAGCTCAATGCCAACGTGGTGGTGCTGCCGATGACCAACAGCGAGAGCGGTTGGACCGATGGCTGGTGTGTAGGGCCTGCCAGCATCGGCAACTGTGCGAGTGCCGATGTGATTCGTACCTTCCAGGGGGCTACGGATGTCACCATCAACGCACCGTACCTGCAGTCCACCAACAAACTGACGTTCCGACGCGATGGAACGTTGTTGTCAGGCATCAGCGCCCAGTCCTTCAAGGTGACCTCGGAACGCCTGCAGGACAATGACGGCAGCGCACGCTGTGTCTCTCTCAATGCCATGGGCAAGGCTTCGATCAAGAAGGTGAACCGCGATGCGTCCTGTTGATAAGGTTTCCAATCAGGCGGGGATCTCGTTGATCGAGGTGCTGATCGCTCTCCTCATCTTCGCTGTCGGCCTGCTGGGTTTCGCGGCACTCCAGCTCAGTGCACTGCAGAGTTCCGGGGACAGTAACCAGCGAACCCAGGCGACCTGGGTCGTACAGGACCTGGCGGAGCGCATCCGCGCAAACCAGGAGGCTGGTACCAGCGACTACACCGCGGCCCCGAACTGTTCCAACCTGCCGGCCCAGCGTTGCAGTGACTACTACGACCCCATCACGGGTGCCAAGGTGAACGGAACCAATTGCTCGGCTGCCCAGATGGCGGCTTATGACCGCTGGGAAGCCCAGTGTTCATACAGCGGAACAACCGCATACGGTGCCAACGCAACTGCAGCTTCAGGGCGATACACCAGTCGCGACTTTCTTGGGCTGGCAGCAAGCGGTACCCAGCCCCTCGCTGTTGTCGCGTCCGGAACCCAACTGAGTATCACGGCGACCTGGCAGAGCAAGGCCAGCAAGGACCCGGCCGGGGAAAACCTGACCAGCAGCGCGCAGGTACAACGATGAGCAAGCATTCCGCCATTACCCTTCAGCGCCAACGCGGCCTGAGCCTGGTCGAGCTGATGATCGGCCTGACCCTGGGCCTGATCCTGCTGCTGGGCATCATTCAGGTCTTCATTTCAAGCAAGCAGACGTTTGCCACCAACGATGCCATGGCGAAGTTGCAGGAGAACGGGCGGTTCGCGCTGGAGTTCATTACCCAGAGCGCTCGCCAGGCTGGCTACACCGCTCCAGGCTCCACGCTTGACCGCCCCTTCCCAGTGGAAAGAACGGTCTGCGGTGTCGGTAACAGCGGCAACAACCCCTGCGCTGTGAATGGAAGCGGCAATGGCGCGGATGTAGTGGGGTTCACTTTCGAGCCACCGATCATTGATGGGGCCAAGCGCGACTGTGCCGGTGCTGTGGTGCCTGACAACAATCTGGTGGTCAACACCTTCTACATCATTCCAGCGGACGCGGATAACCCCACGGCAGCACTGGGATGCAAGTCATTCAATCGGACTACCAACGCTGCCCTCAGTGCCGGGCAGCGCCTTATCGATGGCATTGACTCCCTTCAGGTTCTCTACGGCATTACTACCGGGGGAAATTCCCAGAGCGTGAATCAGTACGTCTCGGCGGATCGCGTCAGCAACTGGGGTAAGGTCGTCGCCGTTCGTATCGCCGTGTTGGCCAACTCCGTTGATGTCCTGAACCCGGCCCCTGTCCAGCGGAACTACTACCTGTTGGATGCCGCACCGTTTTCCTCCAACGACGGTCGTGCGCGCCAGGTATTCACCACCACCGTTCAGTTCAAGAATCTCTAGGAAACGTTCATATGCAGTCCCTTCGACCGCTGCAACGCCAGGCAGGCGCCACCTTGATCGTTGCGCTCATTTTCCTTGTTGTGCTGACCGCTGCGGGCATCACTGCTGTTCGCTTCGCAACCAATGACGAACGCATGGCCAGCAGCAACCAGTTCCGCAATACCGCTTACCAGCAAGGGCAAACCGAGATTCGCTCGCATTTGCTTCGGTTTGGTGCGGTGGCGAACCGTCAGCCGCTGATTTCGGCCAAGAATGCAGCCGCCTCTAACTCTGACAGTGACGAGGCAACCGATCCGAGCTGGAAGAATGCCCTGACTCGTTTCCCTGAACTGAAGAAGCGCATTTCCCTGGCGGCACAAGTCACCGTTCCCACCACTGGGGATAACGCACAAGTGAATACATTGCGCAGCGTCGGTCAATTGGATTGCGCCACCTTCGGCAAGGGCTACTCCTTTGGTAACTACAGCTGTGAGCAGTATGAAGTTCGGGCGCAGGCCAAGGTCGGTGGTGCCCTCTCTGACCAGGCCCAGGGCTTTGTCTTTTTCAACCTCAAGTGATCGAGGCCGGATATGAACCGTTTGATCTCGCTTTTTCTTGCGCTTTTCGTCTCCGGCTTCGCCTTGCATGGGGTTGCAGAGGAGGTCGATGAAACACCGCCGAAGTACATCGAAAGTGCCACGTTGATTCTCAGTCTGACCAACAAGAGCGGCGAGCCCGCCAAGGGGTATGTGCTCAGTACCGCTTGCCAGACCTGTGCCCCGCAACGCTTTGAGATCAATGATCGGACCAAGGTGTATCTGCGCGGCGAGCCCACGGATTTTGCCAACCTGGGCTTGAAGATCGACTGGCAAGGCTCGGTGTTCTACACCCCGACCGGCCTGCCCACCGTTACTGAACTGTTCCTGAACTGACGCCGAGGATAGACCCATGAGCGTTACCAGAAAGCTGGCCCTTGGCGCCTCTGCGTTCACCTACCTGGCGCTATCGCTCAACACAGCGCTGGCCGATGACACCGAGATCTACACCACCCGTGATCTACCGGCGGATCAACGCGTTCGTCCCAACATCATGTTCGTGATCGACACGTCGGGGTCGATGCAGAGTGGGGTCCCGGGAACCAACTGTAGATCTTTGGTGCCTCTTGACTACTCCTCCAAAGGCATCCCTCGTGATTGGTGTACCAGTACCGAGGCGCGTACCAATCGGGTCAACAACGGACAGCTCACGCGTATCCAGGTCGTCAAGCAAGTTGTTGGGCAACTGGTGGATGAGCTTGCACTTTCCAACGATTCGAACATCGGCCTGGTGCGTTTCAGCTCCAACAACGAAGGGGGCTTCGTCAACGTCCCGGTTCAGCAGGCCGGCACCGTTGCCAATACCTTCAAGAACCAACTGAACAGCTATTACGCAAGCGGCGCCACTCCTCTTCTGGAGGCCTACCATGAGGCGGCGCAGTACATGCGTGGAAGCAGTGTCATTTACGGCCTGCGATCACGAGGTTATATCGAAGACAGGAAGGGGGCCGCGTTGATTTCGCCGTGGAACAGCGATCGAGCATCCTATTCCGGCTCCACCTATAGATCGCCCATCCAGAACTCCTGTCAGAAGTCGAGCATCATCGTTCTGACCGACGGTCTGCCCAACGGTGACAGCAGCAGCCACTCCGCAATCGAATCTTTGGTAGGTACCGGCACGCCCAACAGCATCTACACCCGCTGCAAAAGCTACCCGACTGATGGTGAGGCTGGTGCAGGTTGCTGGATGCCTGGCCTTGCCGAATGGCTGGCCAACAACGACAACGGACCGGCTTCCGTTACCGGCAAGCAGACAATCTCCACCTACACCGTGGGCTTCGGCAACATCAGCGATACCCGCCTGTTGAACGACACGGCGGCTCTCGGTCAGGGCAAGTTCTACACCACTAGCGACACGTCAGGCCTTGTTGCCTCGTTGCGCTCCATCCTGGTGGATATCCTTGCCGAGAACACGACGTTCACCACACCCACCGTATCCGTAAGTGCATACAGCAACTTCGGCTACCGCAATGACCTCTATTACGCCCTGTTCCGCCCAGCCCAAGGCGCCCGTTGGCTGGGCAATGTGAAGAAGTACAAGGCGACCTCGGATGCCAGTGGCAACCTGGTGGTTAGCGATGTCAACGGACGCAATGCCGTAGACAGCTCGACCGGCTTCTTCCTCGACAGTGCACAGAGCTACTGGTCTGCTGTGGTGGACGGCAAGAATGCTTCGCTCGGTGGAGCTGCAGGGCGTCTGACCAATCCCAGCGGTCGCAAGCTCTACACCTATACAGGCAGCAATCTTGAGCCGGGCAATAACTCGCCCGTCAACGTGACGAACAGCGCCCACCTGCTGTCCACCAGCAACAGTGCCTTGACCAAGGCCATGTTGGGCGATGCCAACATGGCGAATGAGTACAAGACCAATCTGCTGACCTGGGCTCGGGGTACTGATCCGGCGGACAGCTCTGTGCGTGCCCAGATTGGCGATGTGCTGCACAACGCCCCGAAGGTGGTGGCCTATCGCAGCGATGAAAGTATTTCGCGAATCGCGGCCGGTACCGCTGGAGATCGCCTCGTGCTGTTCTACGGGACCAATGAAGGTTTTATTGGTGCCATCAACCCTGAGACCGGTGAAGAGCTTTTCTCTTTCATTCCCAAGGAGTTGTTGCCGAATCTCAAGGCTTACTACGACGACCCCAAGGGCAGCGCCAACAAAAAGTACGGCATCGATGGCCAGTTTGACCTCAAGGTCACTTACGGCAACGTCGATCCCACCACTCAGTTCCGCAATGCCACCACCGTGACCCTCTATGCCGGCATGGGCAGGGGCGGTCGCAATTACTATGCTCTCGATATGACGCCCAGTACGCTTGGCGATCCTTCCACCATTCAGCCAAAGCTGAAGTGGGTCATCCGTGGTGGTGCCGGTGGTAGCACCGGTTTCACTCGCCTGGGCCAGACCTGGTCCACGCCCAAGTACGCCAAGGTCAAGTGGAATGGCCAAGCCAAGGAAGTGCTGATCTTCACGGGGGGCTACGACACCAACCAGGACAACGACGCGATCCCGGATAACCCGAAAAGCGACAGCTACGGCAACGCGCTGTACGTCGTGGATGCGAATACCGGTCAGAAGCTGTGGATGGCCGGCCCTACGGGCGACAACGATGCCAACCTGAAGCTCTCGACCATGACCAACAGCATCCCCGGGGACCCGGCGCTGATCGACATCGGCGGGGATGGTCTGATCGACACCATCTTCACAGCGGACACCCGTGGCCAGATCTTCCGCTTCGACATCAAGCCGGGTAACCGCGGAGCCAGTGACTTCGCCACGGGGGGGCGTGTAGCTGCCTTGGGCGGAACCGACGCTACCAACAACCGCCGTTTCTACAACCAGCCGGACGTTTCGCTGGTCAAGGAACGGGGTGGTGAGACCTACTTCACCATTTCCATTGGCTCGGGCTACCGCGGCCATCCGCTCAGCGAGGCGGCTCTGGATCGCTTCTATGTCATCCGTGACAAGAGCGTCTATGCCGCTCCGACCAGCTACACCACCGTCACCGAGAGCAACCTGGTCGATGTCAGCAGTGTGAACCTGACGAGTGCCCAGGCCCAGAACATCCAGAACCAGATCGACGCCAAGCGGGCGGAAATCGACGCGCTGAACGCCAGGGAGGCCACTGCGCGCGCCAACCTGGCAAGCTACCAGGCCAGCATCGGTTACACCGACAAGCTGAATTCACTGGTGGAAATCAACAACGCCATCAATCAGAAACAGGCCGCCATCGACACCATCCTGCGTAATGATCCCTACGTGACCGAGCATGCGGCGGAGGCCGGTAGCCGGACCCAGTCTCACGGCCTGGTCGTCGCGGCACAGTCCGCACTGGCGCAGTTGAACGCCCTGAATGCGACAAGCCCCGATGCCAGCGCGTTCAAGGCATCGGAGCTCGACAGCATGGCGACGGGCAACATCGGCACTCTGCAGGCCAGGATCACGGCTGCCCTGAACGATACGTCGCTGAGCAATCAGTACACCGCCATCCTTGCCAAGCAGGATCAGATCACGGCCGCCAAGGCTGCGGGCTCGGATACCACGGCGTTGGAGTCTGAATTGGATGGGCTGAACAGCAACTATGAGAATTCGGCCGCTTACGGTGTACGTGATGAGCTGATCCAGAACCTCTCCGCGATCAACGCGAAAATCGATGAGATTGCTGCGCTTCAGGCCGCTGTTGTCACAGCCTACAACCAGAGCGATGCGGCTACGGCTGCCAGCAAACTGGCGGAGCTGAGTTCAGCCAAGAGCGCGTTGGACAGCCTGCTGCCCACTGGCTTGCCAGCGGCCCCTGCCGATACCACCAGCAGTGGCCTGTTGGCTGCCAACGAAGCGCAGACCCAAACAGACCTGGAAGCCGTGAGCTCGCCGTTGGTGACTCAATCCAACCTGCTGAGCACTCTCGAAACTGAGCGGGTGGCGTTGGCGGGGCAGGCCTCCGGTCTTCAGGCGGACCTGCAGGCATTGGCTGACCGTGCTTACGATACGACCTCCAACGTCTTGAACTCGACCGATCTGGCTGCTGCCACTGCTGCGGATGCCACACCACCGTTGACCCAGTTCGAGGCCTACAACTACCTCATCGAGCAGGCGCGTGCCGCCGCCGCCGCCGGTATCCCGACCAAGCGCACCGAGATCAACGCCCTGTACGCACAACTCACACCGGGCGACAACTACACCCCCAACCCGACTCTTTTGGCCCAGAGCAGCGGCTGGTTCATTCGCTTCCCCAGTGGCGAGAAAGTGCTGTCCAGCTCGGTGAGCTTCGCAGGCTCCGTGTTGTTCACCACCTTCCGTCCCAGCGGCCAGCAGGTCACTACCTGCGGGCCGGACGTTGGTCGTGGTCGCTTCTACGCCCTCAATCTGGTGGATGCGAGTGCAGTCTTCACCGAGACCGTCAATGGCACCAAGACCGCCAAGCGCAGTTTCGACCTGGCACACGGTGGTATTCCATCGAAACCGGCGACTATCCTGCGTGATGACAAGCCGGTCGACCTGCTGTGCGGAGCAGAGTCCTGCCTTGGCGATCCGAGCAACAAGGGCTGCGTCGATGGTGCTGAAATCTGCGAGACCAACAAAGCCATCCAAGGCCTCTACTGGAGAGAGAACTGATGACCAGAGCCAAGGGATTCACCCTGGTCGAATTGCTGATCGTGGTGGCGATCATCGGCATCATTGCCGCGATCGCCTACCCCAGCTACCAGAGCTATGTGATGCGGACCGGCCGCGGTGACGGCCAGGCCACGATGATGCAGATCATGCAGGCCCAGGAGCGTTTCTACTCACAGAACCAGACCTACACCAACAACCTGGGCACCAATGGCCTTGCCTTCCGCGACTCTTCCGGGAATGCAATAGCCCAGGGGGCGGCGGTGATTTCCGAAAGCAGGCGCTACAGCATCAATGCCGGCGCCTGTGCGGGGACGACCATTGCCCGGTGCGTGATCCTGACTGCTCAGCCTCAGGGGGGGCAAGCGGCTGACAGTTGCGGCAACCTCACCCTGGATAGTCGGGGTGTCAAAGGTGTTTCGGGTGCAGGCGCGACCGTAGCCAACTGCTGGTAAGGCCTGTAAAAAAGCCCCGCTTCGTGTGCAGTCCTCGACTGCCCATGAAGCGGGGCTTCTTGCTGCGGTGAGATTGTTGGGGGAGTGGTCAGATCCGCCCCAACACCACCTCCAGCGCCCTGGCCTGATCTTCCGCCAGGTCGATGATGTGGAACCCCGCCCAGGCGTGCTGGCCATCTGCGCCGGGGCGGCTCCAGAGGCAGTCGGCGCCGAGGCGGACTTCGGTGATGCCGTCCACGGGTTCGGCGGGGACCAGGCGGCACTCCCAGACGGAGTCGGTGGCCAGCGGCGCTTCGCTGAACAGCATGAAGCCATCCAGGGAGAGGTCCACCACGCGGCCCAGGCGGTTGCCGGAATGCAGGTCGTAGACCTCCACCTGGATGCCCGCGTTATGGCGACTGTGATGACGGCGGTCTTCCATGGTGGCTCCTCAGTTGGCCCGTGGGGTGCGGCCGGTGAAGCGCTGCAGGACGCGGTAGATGGCGCCCAGCGCCCGGTCCATCAGCGGTACGTTGTGGTCGGGTGCGACGATGCGTGCGTTGCCGCGCTCCATGTCCTGCGCCAACTGGGTGATCGGCTTGATCGCCACGCGCTGGCCGCTGTGGTCGACGAACATGTAATTGCGGGTCGTCGGGCTGTACCAGGACAGCTTCAGTGTGCGGCTCTGGCCGTCCTCGACGAACTCGAACCAGGTGTTGAACTCCAGGCTTTCCAGCTCCTTGACCAGCGCCTGGGCACGGGCTGAGAGGGCGACTGTGCGGCGTTCGACCAGGCCGGCGTCTTCGCCCAGCATCTCGCTGAGCGGGCTTTTCGGCAGTTCCGGGTTGAGGTGTGCGGCAACCTGCGGCTGCTTGCCCTGCACGGCGTGCTGGCACGCCACCAGGTCCTGCAGCAGGCGGCGGATGCCGTCCTCGTGATAGCCGCCCAGCAGCTCCAGGCCCTTGCGCAGGTCTTCCAGCATCCCGACCCGCAGCCCCTGGAGACGTTCACGCCCACGGGCATCGAGCGGGGTACCGCTCCAGGCCAACTGGTCGGCCACCTCGCAGGCGCGTCGCCATTCCTCCCCGGCGTCCCCGTGGCGCAACAGCACGAACACCAGCACATCGCTCCAGGTCTGTTCCAGGAAGTGGCGGATGATCTTCGGCAGCTCGCGGCCTTCGAGAAGGCGCGCGATGGCGTCAACCGAGCGTTGACGGGCTTCCAGCAGGCGGTCGCGGCCCTTGGCTGCCTCCACTGCGCGGCGTTCACGCAATTCGACCTTGTGGCGCAGCGTGGCAACGTACTCGTTGAACTCGTCCTGCAGGGTGTCGAACAGTTGGAGATCGCCGGCAAAGCCGTGGATCACCCGTTCCACCACCCACTGCATCTTCGCCAGCAGGCCTTTCTCCTCGCTTTCCCCGCCGTACAGCGCACCGGCCTGGGCCATGGTGTTGAGCAGACGGCGAGCCGGGTGGTGATGCTGGGTGAACAGCGCCTTGTCCTGCAGCGCCACCTTCAGATAGGGCGTGTGCAGGTGGGAGAGGGCGGTCTTGCAGGTGTCCGGCAGGCTGTCGTCGTCGAGGATGAAGTCGAACAGCATGCCGACCAGGTCGATCACGTCCGCTTCCTGTTCGGCCACCTTCTGTTGGCCCGGCTGCGTGCTGTGGCTTTCCAGTTGCTGGTGCAGGTCCGCCTTCAGGCCCTCGACCCGCTGGGGTTGCTGCAAGCGTGACGCCAGATCGTGGGCAGACTGCTGTTGCAAGCGGTTCAGCGCCTCCAGCAGGTCGGCCGCGCTGTAGGTCCGTGTTGCGCCCTGCGGGGCATAGCTGATGATGCTCGGCGTGCCCGTGAAGGTGACCCCGGCTTCCTGGTTGAGCCGGCGATGCTCCTCGAGCAGCGCCGACAAGCCGCTGTACAGCGCACCGGGCTCCTGGGGTGGTGGTGCAGAAAGATCGGCCGGCGGCGCAGCCGGGCCGGGTGCGCTGGGGGCGGGTGATTCCGGGCGCGGAGCGGGCTCACGGGGCTGGGGCTTGGCAGGAGTGGCCTGGCGTTGCGCGGTGTACTTGAGGTTGGGCAGCACGCCAGCATCGATCAGGCGGTTGTTGAGGGCCTCGTAGAGGCCATCCAGCCCCTGCATAACCTGCTGATCGAAGAGCATATAAAGGATGGTCTTGATGCGCAGGGGGAACGGCATGTTCTGCAGCGCATCGCGGAATGACTGGGCGATGGCCTGGGGACCGAAGGGATTGCTGTCCTCGCCGAGCTTGCGGCCGTTGTTCAGCAGGGCCAGGCGCTGGTCCAGGGCGAACAGCGGCTGGGCACAACGTGCCTTGACCCGGCTGACCATGTTGGTGACCAGCAGGCTCTCTTCGTAGACCTCGTTCTGCACCAGTTCAAGGTGGTCGGCATCCAACTGGGTGACTTTCGCCTCGGGCTCGCGGCCCTCCATGAAGTCGCCGAACTGCTGGGCGATGCGCTGGTGGTAGAGGCGTTCTATTTGCGGTCGCTGTCGACGGATCTCGCGCATGCTGTCGAAGAACAGCGTCTGCACCTGGTTGTTCTCGGCTTTTTCCGCGCATTCGAAGAGCGTGTCGTCGACCTGGGCGAAGACGCCGGTCAGGTGCTCGGCAAGCTGATTCATCACCAGCTTGCGACAGCCCTGTACGAGGTCGCCGAAGCGTGGCTGGATGCCACGGTTGGCCAGCGTGGCGACTGGGCGGGGAGGGGGCGGCGTATCTTGGCGGCTCATGGGCCCTGTCGCCTGGGCCTTGCGGCCGGCGCGTCCTGCGTTATGTCGGATGAGGCACAGATATAGCAGCGGGCGCACCAACTGCAAAGCACTGAATAAAATCGCTTTTGAGGGGTTGACAGCCGATTCGCCATACGTAAAATGGCGCGCCTCTGCAGCAGCAATCTGAAAGACGAAGCCGCAGAGATTGGAAATGTGAAGTTCCGCGATAGCTCAGTCGGTAGAGCAAATGACTGTTAATCATTGGGTCCCTGGTTCGAGTCCAGGTCGCGGAGCCAACTTCCAAAACGGGGTATAGCGCAGTCCGGTAGCGCGCCTGCTTTGGGAGCAGGATGTCGGGAGTTCGAATCTCTCTACCCCGACCAATACAATTTCCGGGTCGTTAGCTCAGTCGGTAGAGCAGTTGGCTTTTAACCAATTGGTCGTAGGTTCGAATCCTACACGACCCACCATATGACGATCGCCCCAGGCACCTCCTGGTCGACGACGAGAAGCCCACCTGACAGGTGGGCTTTTTCGTTTCTGGCCATTTGATCCCTGCTTGGCGGGTCACTGGCCAGACCTTTGGCGACTCTCTTCCCCTTGCTTCCGGTGCTTCCCTGCGTCCGGTTGTCGCAGTTGTTCATTCTTTTCAGGTCTGGCGACGGACGTTTTGCGTCTGATGTTTTCGCTGGCTCGCCGTTTCGCCTGCCCGCCTGGTGCTGATTCCGTGTGTGTCTGGATACGGACCTGTCATGTCTGGATCGCTGGCCGTGCTCGTTCCGAATGCCATGTCATCCACATGGTCTTTCCTCACCCCTGGGGCTGGGAAAGACTCCGCCCCACGTCAGAACGGCCCGGGACACCACCACCACCCGGCCGGGCGTGCCGGGCCCGCCCCCTGCAATCCGACCCCATCGGCCGCCCCGCGGCTGGCCGAAGGAGAAGGCTGGGCGGCCCGACGGGATAGGGATCCCCGTAGAGGTTGCGAATGTAGAGCAGTACGCAAGCGGGTATCCGGATGCCCTCTACATGACCACGTTTCATCAAGGGCACGCAGCCAGGAGAGGGAACATGAGCAACACAAGCGCCGGGGCGAAGGGCAAGGACGTCCAGATCACCAAGGAAGTAACCGTCCCACAGGACTTCGAAACGCCAGAAACCATTTCCAGGCGGAGCTCGGTCAGGCTCGCCAACATCCGCAAGGCCGGTGAATCCAAACGCACTGCCAATGACAGCCAACTGGTCTGGTTCGACAGCGCCCAACTGGCCAGCAAGCGTCCCGACGACGGCATCTTCGTCCGCGTCATCAACTCGCTCTACACCGGCATCGTCCTCTATATGGACAACCTCGCCGAACTGCTCCCTGCCGTGCCGGCGCGCATGCATGTGGTGCTGCGCCTGCGCAACGCCACCGAACTCAAGGCCTTCCGCGAGGGCCCGGACTTCGAAGCCTTCAAGAAGGGGGCCGCCGCCCGCAACCGCTCCGTCGCCCTGAACGACGCCGAGGTCCTGGCCGAACTGGGCCAGGACGGCTTGCTCACCTGCTTCACCAGCTACGTGGACGACCGCGACAGCCTGCTCGGCGCCATCGACCAGGGGCTGCGCTTCAATTACCTGTGGATCCTCTTCCGCGACCCCACCAACATCCCCCTGGAGCTGGTGATCGCCTCGCTGCAGCCCACCTCCACCGTGCTGATGAAGGAGATCAAGGCACCCACCGACGTCGACGACGCCATCGTCTCCTACGGCGTGATGGAATACGGCGCCGAAGGGGTGATCTTCTCCCCCCGCGACCACGGCGTGATGAGCGAATTCCTCGCCCGCATGTCCCAGGCGCAGAGCTACGCCAACCTCAACATCCAGGTCGGCACCGTCATCGACAGCCGCCCCGTCGGCATGGGCTACCGCGCCTGCATCGACGCCGCCACCCTGTTCGAGCCCGACGAAGGCATGCTGGTCGGCAGCACCTCCCAGGGCGGCGTGCTCTGCTGCCCCGAGGTCTACTTCCTGCCCTACATGGAACTGCGGCCCTTCCGCGTCAACGCCGGGGCCGTGCACTCCTACGTGTTCAACACCGACAACCGCACCGACTACATGAGCGAGCTCAAGGCCGGCTCGCCGATCATGATCGTCAACTCCAAGGGCCGCGTGCGTCGCGCCGCCGTCGGCCGCATGAAGATCGAGCAGCGCCCGCTGCGCCTGATCGAAGTGGAGTTCCCCGGCAAGGAGCGGGTCAACGTCCTCATGCAGGACGACTGGCACGTGCGCATCTTCTCCGACGCCGCCAAGCCCCTGAACATTTCCGAGCTCAAGCCCGGTGACAAGGTCCTCGGCTACGTCACCGAGCCCGGGCGCCACGTCGGCATCAAGATCAACGAATCGATCATCGAGAAGTAGAGGGCGCCATGAGCTACATCAGCAGAGTTCTCCGAGAACGGCGGCTGTTGTTCCCGGCCTCGCGCCGCGGCCTGATCGTCCCCATCGACCACGGCCTGACCCTCGGACCGATTGCCGGCATGACCCAGACTGCCGACTTCGAGAAGTGGATCGGCAGCGACCACATCAGCGCCATCATTGCCCACAAGGGCCTGATCGAGCGGCTCATCCTGCGGGACATGCTCCACCCGGCCACCGGCATCATCCTCCACCTCAACGGCATGGCCAGCATCGCCCCCGAGCCCGACACCAAGATCCCCGTCGCCAGCGTCGACGCCGCGCTGGAGCTGGGGGCGGACGCGGTGTCCCTGCAGGTCAACTTCACCGAGGACAACTTCCAGCACAACGTCGCCCAGCTCGGCGCCATGACCGACGCCGCCCACGCCGCCGGCCTGCCCATCCTCACCATGCTCTACGACAAGGTGCGCGGGCTCACCGCCCAGGAGCGCCAGCGGCGCCTCAGCCACCTGGTGCGGGTGGTCGCCGAACTCGGCTCCGACGCCGTCAAGCTGGCCCTGCCGGAAACCAGCGTCGAATGCACCGAACTGGTGGAGACCCACTGCCGCGACATCCGCATCTTCTTCGCCGGCGGCGAGCGCACCGAAGACGAACGGCTGCTGGCCATGACCCGCGCCATGCTCGCCAGTGGCGCCGCCGGGCTCTGCGTCGGGCGCAACGTCTTCCAGCACCCCCGCCCCCTCGACCTGCTGCGCCGCCTGGCGGACTGCATCCGGGGCGAAACGGAATACCTCAGCCGCGCCGTGTGAATGGAATTCAACCGACGGCCGCCCCGCGGCCGTCCAGGAGAAGGTCAATGGAACACCTCGACATGCGCGCCGACGGCCGCAACGACTATATGCTGTCACCCCTCTGGACGGACCTCTTCCCCGAGGGCCTGCTCGGCCAGCTCAGGGCCAACCCCTTCCTCGTGGCCTGCCGCAACGGCGCGGTCAGCCTCGACCAGTTGCGCCACTTCCTCATCCAGCACCACTACTACTCCCAGTACTTCACCCGCTACCTGTGCGCCCTCATGGGCAGCCTGGCCGACCAGGGCGAGTTCAAGGCCCTGTCCCACAACCTCACCGAAGAGCTCTCCGGCGGCGACAGCGTCGACATCTCCCACGCCGAACTGTACCGCCGCTCCATGGACCTGATGGCCGCCGCCCCACGCAGCCGCCCGCTGCTGGACGGCACCCGCCAGCTCATCGACGCCATGTTCCGCCACTGCCGCAGCAGCGACCCGCTGGACGGCCTGGCCGCGCTCTGCCTCGGCGCCGAAGCCATCGTCCCGCTGATCTACGGCCCGGTGCTCGACGCCCTGCGCAGCCACAACGCCCCGGCCGAGGCCGAGCACTTCTTCGTCCTGCACATCGAAGAGGACGAGCAGCACGCCATCGTCATGCGCGACATCATCGACCGCATGCTCGGCGAGCGGCCCTACCTGCGCAGCCGGGTCATCGCCATCGGCGAAGAGATGGTCCACCTGCGCATGAACATGCTCGTCGAACTGGTCGGGCAGGGCAGCGGCACCGGCCAGGCCCAGGGCACCCTCACCAGCCCCGAAGCCCTCCAGGCGCTGCGCGCCGACGCCAGCCTCGGCAGCGCCAACTTCCTCGACCGCTGCCTGGCCCTGAGCACCACCGCCGACCAGCCGTTCCTGTTCCTCGACCGGCCGCTGCACCTCCTGCAGGGCGCCCCGGTCAGCGCCCTCGGCCTCAACGACCTGCAGCGCCACCGCATGGCCTTGGCCGACTGGTACCTGCAACAGGGCGTCAAGCCCGGTGACGTGGTGGCCGTCAGCGTCGAGGACGGGCTCATGCCCATGCTCCACTACCTCGCCCTCACCAGCCTCGGCGCCGCCATCTCCCTGATGAACCCGGCCATGCCCGCCGAGTTCGGCCTCGCCTACATGGCCGAGAACGGCTTCGAGCGCCTGGTCACCGACAGCGCCACCCTGGCCACCAGCGCCTTCGTCCGCCAATGGCGCAACCAGGCGCCCCAGGCCGTGCTCGACGTCAGCCTTTCGCACCTCGACCCGGCCCCGCAGTTGCCCGCCTGGTGGCCGCTGGAGCCCGAGGACTCGACCCTGGTGATGCTCAGCCACACCTCCGGCACCACCGGCCTGCCCAAGGCCGTGCGCTTCGAGCACCGGCAGTTCTTCATGGGCAAGCGCGCCCGCATCGGCCGCTTCGCCGAAGGCCCCGACGAGCGCCTGCTGACCGCCCTGCCGCAGTCCCACTCAGCGGCCATCAGCCACCTGGAGACGGCCATCCTCCACGGCATCCCCACCTACGTGCTGGGCACCCAGGACGGCCAGGCCCTGCGCGAAGCCATCCGCTACTTCCAGCCCACCACCGTGGTCGCCTTCCCGCGCAGCTACGTGCTGCTGGTGGACGGCGGCATCCACCCCGGCGAATTCCCCGGCGTGCGCCGCTGGTTCGCCATGGGTGACGCCTCCCACCAGAGCCACGTGCGCGCCATCCTCGACGGCGCCCCGCAGTCGCGCTTCATCGACGCCTTCGGCAGTTCCGAGCTGGGCATGGCCCTGTTCCGCAGCGAATCCACCCGCGAATCCCTGGCCGACCAGCGCTCCATCGGCCGCCCGGTGGACATCGCCGTTGCCAAGGTCCTCGACCCCCGCAGCGGTGAAGAAGTGAAACCCGGCGAAGTCGGCCTGCTGGCCGTGCGCTCGCCCACCGTCACCTCCGGCTACTGGAAGCAGCCGCAGAAGACCGTCGAAGCCTGGCGCGGCGGCTACTTCCTCACCGGCGATGTCGCCTACTGCCGCGACGGCGAGTTCTTCCAGATCGACCGCGCCGTGGACGTCATCGAAGCCACCGGCGGTGCCCTCTACACCCTGCAACTGGAAGAAGCCGCGCAGCAGGTGGAGGGCGTCTGCGACGTCACCGTGGTCGGCGTCGACCCCGCTCACGCCGAAGGCACCCGCGTGCTCGCCATCGTCCTGCCCGAGCGGCAGGCACTGGACCAGGCCGCCACCCTGGCCGCCCGCGTCCTGCCCGCCCTGCACCAGGCCGCCGCGCGCCGGGGCGTGACCCTGGCGGACGGCGAACTGGCCGTGGCCGTGGCCAGCGACCTCGCGTTCCTCCCCGTCGGTGCCACCGGCAAGGTCCTCAAGCGCCGCCTGCGTGGCCTGGCCGAGACCCTGCTGGCCGGCGAGCACGAACAGGCCCTGCTGCACCTGCAGCGCCAGGCCGGGGAATCCGAACGCCCGCTGGCTTCCACCGGAACCGAGCGCTGAGCGCGCGCCCACGAACAAGGACCGAACCATGACCCAGGCCACCTTCCAACCCGACGCCCTCGCCTCGGTGCGCCAGCGGCTCGCCGCCGCCCAGGCCGACCAGCAGGGCGAGTACGAATGCATGGGGCGCCGCTTCATCGTCCATGACGGCGTATTCCCGCCCACCCACTTCCAGTCCACCGGCATCTTCACCCGCCACCTGCCCTATCCCCGGGGCGGGCGCTTCCTGGAGATCGGCTGCGGGGCCGGCGTCACCGCCGTCACCGCCGCCCTCGAAGGCTGCGCCGTGGTGGTGGCCAGCGACATCAGCGCCGATGCCGTCGCCAACACCCGCGCCAACGCCAACCGGCATGGCGTCGCCGAACGCCTGTCCGTGCGCCAGGGCGACCTGTTCGACGTGCTGGAGGAGGGCGAGCGCTTCGACGTCATCTTCTGGAACTCCAACTTCGTCTTCGTCGAAGCCGACCACGTGTTCGACGCCGCCATCATGCTGGCCTTCTGCGACCCGGGGTACGCCGCGCACCGGCGATTCCTCGACGAAGCCCCGCGCCACCTCGCCCTCGGCGGCATGCTGCTGATGGGCTTCAGCAGCCAGGGCGACGGCCAGGCCCTGGAGGCCCTGCTGCGCGAGCACGGCTACGCCTCGCGGGTGATCGCCTCGGTCAGCGGCCAGGGCGACGGTGCGCCGCGCTACGACATCCTCCAGCTCCTGCCGGGTGCCCACGCACCGGCCGGGGCCTGAGCCCCACGGGAGTGATCGCCATGCACGACACCCTCAAGGCCCCGGTGGCCATCGTCGGTGGCGGCCCGGTGGGGATGATGCTCGCCCTGTTCCTGGACCGTCACGGCGTGCCGGTGGTGCTGTTCAACAGCGAGCGCACCACCCGCTGGCACCCCAAGGGCAACACCCACAACGCCCGCACCATGGAGCACTACCGGCGGCTCGGGTTGTCCGACGGCATCCGCCGGCTCGGCCTGCCCGCCGACCACCCCCGGGACGTCGCCTACTTCACCCGCCTCAACGGCTGGGAGCTGGCGCGCCTGGACATGCCCGCCGAGCGCGAGCGCCTGCAGGCGGCCCGCCAGGCCCCGGACACCGACCAGGTGCCCGAGCCCCTGCTGCGGGCCAACCAGATGTACGTCGAGCGCTTCCTGCTGGACCACCTGCGCACCCGCCCCGGCATCCAGCTGCGTTTCGGCTGGCGGGTCGACGACTTCCAGCAGGACGCCGACGGCGTCAGCCTGCATGCCGTCGACAGCGCCGGGCAGGCTGCCGACGAGCACTGGCGCGCCGACTACCTGGTGGGCTGCGACGGCGGCCACAGCTTCGTCCGCCGTCGCCTGGGCATCGGCTACATCGGCCCGGACGGCAGCACCGGCGGCTTCCTCAGCGGGCGCATGTTCTCCAGCCATGTGCGCATCCCCGACCTGCACCGGCGCCTGCTGCCGGACCGCAAGGCCTGGATGTACAACGTCGTCGCCCCGGAAGGGCGCATGCTGCTGATCAGCCTGGACGGCGCCGACGAGTTCCTGCTCATGACCCAGGCCCACAGCCACGACGAGATGCCCCAGGACGACGCAGTGATCCGCGCCATCCAGCAGGGCATCGGTGAACCCGTCGAGGTCAGCGTGCTGGCCCATGCCGTCTGGCACGGCGGCCTGGCGCTGGTGGCCGAGCGCTTTGCCGACCGCCGGGTGCTGCTCGCCGGCGACGCCACTCACCTGTTCTCGCCCACCGGCGGCTTCGGCATGAACACCGGCATCGACGGCGCCGCCAACCTCGCGTGGAAGCTCGCCGCCGCCGTGCAGGGCTGGGCCGGCGACGGGCTCCTGGCCACCTACGAGCTGGAGCGCCGCCCGGTCACCCTACGCAATACCCACGCCGCCCGCCGCCTCACCCAGCGCGTCGGCCAGGTGGACGTGCCCGCCGAGATCGAGGACCCGGGGCCCGCCGGCCAGCAGGCGCGGGCGCGCCTGGGCGAGGCGCTGCAGCAGTTCCGCGGACAGTTCGCCTCCCTCGGCGTCGAGCTGGGCGCCCGCTACGACGGCTCGCCGATCCTCTGGCCGGACGACGGCACGCCCCCCGAGGACGACCCGTTGCTCTACCGCCCCAGCACCTTGCCGGGCGGGCGCCTGCCACACCTGTGGATCGCCGACGGCAGCACCGGCCGGTGCTCGGTGTTCGACCGGCTGGGCGTCGGCTTCACCCTCTTGCGCAACGGCCCGCAGGCCCCCGAGTCCACGCGCCTGGTGGAGGCGGCGCGGGCCCGTGGCATTCCCCTGGAGGTGGTCGACCTGCCGGCCACCGCCTTCACCTTCTACGCAGTGCAGCTGCTGCTGGTCCGGCCCGACCAGCACATCGGCTGGCGCGGCGACACCCTGCCGGAGGATGCCGGCGCGTTGCTGGACCGCCTCGTCGGGCAGGGCGTGGCGGGCATCCAGGCCCCGGGCCCGGTGCTGGGCTGCGTATTCAGTGCAGTGGGCTGATCGACAACCTGATGGCATCAAGGAGGCGACATGAGTGCATTGGCAAGTGAACGAATCCGGGAACCGGCCCTTGAGGCGAGCGGACTGGAATCCGAGTACGCGGACGACGCCCAGGAGAACGCGGCGGCCTTCGCCCTGATCGAGGACGACCCCAACCCGCAGGTGGTCAACGGCGAGCCCGAAGGGGCCTCCATCCGCTTCGTGAAGACCGGCGAGACCACCCGTGGCCGCTACCTCATGGCCAAGGTGGAGATCCCCCCGGGCTCCGGCCCGCCGCTGCATGTGCACACCCGCACCGACGAGTGGTTCTACGCCCCCGACGGCGGCGTGGTGATGTTCATGGGCACCCGCACCTACACCGACCTGGACAACCCGCCGGACGTGTCCGGGCGCGACACCATCCGCATGATCCCCATGAAGAAGGGCGCCATGGTGTTCGGCCGGCGCAACCACATCCACGGCTTCGTCAACATCACCGACAAGACCGTGATGATGTGGCTGGTGTGGACCCCCGACACCCCCGAAGTGACCCTCAAGGACTACTTCGAATCCATCGCCCGGCCGATCCTCCCCGGCGTGCGCGGTGCCCGCAACAACCCCATCGTCCAGCTCAAGGCCGTCAGCGAAGCACGCGACTACGGAATGATGTTCAGCACCGACTTCTGGCAGTACGCCGAGACGGTGGAGGAGGGCGAGCCGCCCTTCGGCAAGAACCTGGATGGACTGATCCGGCTCTTCGAGTCCGGCAAACGGGACTGATCCCTCAACACGACATGGAAGAAAAGGTGAACGCATGAAAACTCTGGCGAACAAGACCGCGATCGTCACCGGTGCCAGCTCAGGCATCGGCTATGAAACCGCCAAGCTCTTCGCGGCCCAAGGCGCCCAGGTGGTGGCCGTGGCCCGCCGTGCCGACTGCCTGGACCGCCTGCTGGGCGAGATCCACGCCCTGGGCGGCAAGGCCCTGGCCCTGGTGGGCGACGTCAAGGAAGAAGCCTGCGCCCGCGAGGCCGTGGCCCTGGCCGTGGGCCAGTTCGGCGGCCTGGACATCGCCTTCAACAACGCCGGCAGCATGGGCGCCCTGGGCAGCGTGACCGACATCAGCCTGGAGGGCTGGCACGACACCCTCGACACCAACCTCACCAGCGCCTTCCTCGGTGCCCGCCACCAGATCCCCGAACTGCTCAAGCGCCCTGGCAGCTCGCTGATCTTCACCTCCTCCTTCGTCGGTCACAGCGTCGGCTTCCCCGGCATGGCCGCCTACGCCGCCAGCAAGGCCGGCCTGGTGGGCCTGACCCGCACCCTGGCGGCCGAATACGGCGCCCAGGGGCTACGGGTCAACGTGCTGATGCCCGGCGGCACCGACACCGAGATGGGCCGCGCCGCCGCCTCCACGGCGGAGCAGAAGGCCTTCGTCGAAAGCATCCATGCCCTCAAGCGCATGGCCCGCCCGGAGGAGATCGCCCAATCGGCGCTGTACCTCGCCTCCGATGCCTCCAGCTTCGTCACCGGCACCACGCTGTTCGTGGAAGGCGGCGTGACCATCACCCGCACCTGAGGCCACCCGGCCGATCCGGGCGCCGCCATCGCGGCGCCCGTCCCCCACCGCAATGGAATCCGCATCGACATGAAGACGCACAACGACATGCCCGGCGTTGCAGGCGAGGGCGAAGCGACGGCCGGTTTCGGCGCCTCCGGGCGGCGAGACTTCCTCACCCGCCTGCTGGCCCTGGGAGCCGGTGCAGCCGGCATGGGGCTGCTGCCCGCCGCCGCCCTGGCCGCCGCTGACCCAGGCCGCCCCAGCCACCGCCGGGACTACGACTACATCATCGTCGGCGCCGGGTCCGCCGGTTGCCTGCTGGCCGACCGGCTCTCCGCCACCGGCGCCTCGGTGCTGCTGCTGGAGGCCGGCAGCCACCGCATCGACCAGCCCAAGGTGCGCGAAGTCGCGCTGTGGCTGCAGAACCTCGGCAGCGACACCGACTGGGCCCGCACCAGCACCCCGCAGCCGCAGCTGGACCAGCGCGCCCAGAGCCTGGCGGCCGGGCGCATCGTCGGCGGCTCCGGCAGCATCAACGCGATGATCTGGTTGCGCGGCGACCCCCGCGACCTGCAGCGCTGGCAGCAGCTGGTCGGCGCCCCCTGGACGGTGGCGGCGCTGCAACGGGCCTACCTGGACATGGCGCAGCCCGTGGGCAGCCCCGCCGGCCAGGGCGCACCGCGCATCCGCCTCGGGCGTTTCGCCGGGGAGCACCCGCTCACCGCTGCCTACCTGGCGGCCAGCAGCGCCACCGGGCTCGGCGTGCAGACCCTCAACGACGGGCTGCCGCTGGAAGGCGCCGGCATCACCGAGGTCAACGCCACCGCCAACGGCTACCGGGTGGGGCCGGCCCAGGCGTTCCTGGTCCCGGCCCTGGCCCGGCCCAACCTCAGCGTGCTGAGCGAGGCGCTGATCACCAACCTGATCCTCCGTGGCTCGCGCTGCGAAGGCGTGCGGGTGCTGGTGGACAACCGCCTGGTATCGATCCGCGCGCGCCGCGAAACGATCCTCTGCGCCGGCACCTGCGAATCGCCCAAGCTGCTCATGCTCTCCGGCATCGGCCCGCAGCAGGCCCTGCGCGAGCAGGGCATCCCGGTGCGGCTGCACCTGCCCGCCGTGGGGCAGAACCTGCAGGACCACCTGCTGCTCAGCCTGCAGTACCGTTCGCGGCTGGCCATTCCGCCGCAGGTCTCCAACGGCGTAGCGACCATGAGTTACTACCACCACGGCAGTGGACAGCAGGCGCCGGACATCCAGGTGGCCGGCATGCAGTACCCCTTCGGCCCGGTGCCCCTGCCCAGCGGCAGCTCCTACACCGTCATCCCCTTCCTGGCCAAGCCGCGCAGCCGGGGGCGGGTGCGCCTGGCCGGGACCGACCCGCGCCAGTCCCTGCTGATCGACCCCAACTACCTGGGCGAGGCCATCGACCGCGACATCATGCTCGCCGCCCTGGACCGTGGCCTGGCCATCGGCGCCGGGGTCACCGACTACTTCGGCGGGCTCTACCCCAGCGACCCGCTGGACACCCCGGCGCAGAAGCTCGCCTTCATCGCCCGCAACGGCGGGCCCGGCCTGCACTACACCGGCACCTGCAGCGCCGGGCGCGACCCGCGCAGCAGCGTAGTGGACGGGCGCTTCCGGGTCTGGGGCGTGTCCGGCCTGCGGGTGGTGGACGCCTCGGTCATCCCCGAAATGCCGACGGTGAACATCCATGCCTCGGTGCTCACCGTGGCGCAACTGGCGGCGCGGGTGCTGGTGGCCGAGCAGCGTCACGGCCAGCGCCTCGCTGAAACCGCCTGAACCCTCACCCCATCCAGCGGAGCGCCGCTCCCTGAACTGAACCCAGGAGAACCACCATGCAGCATTCCCTGCTTTCCAAGACCGCCCTGGTCACCGGGGCCTCCCGTGGCATCGGCAAGGCCACCGCCCTGGCCCTGGGGGCCGCTGGCGCCCATGTGCTGGTGCATTGCAACCGGGGCGTGGAGGAGGCCCGCGCCGTGGCCGCCGAGATCCGCGACCGGGGCGGCCGCGCCGACGTGCTGGTGGCGGACCTGGCCAGCGTCGACGGGACGCGCATCCTCGCCGCCGAGGTGGGCGAACAGGTGCGCCGGCTCGACGTGCTGGTGGCCTGCGCCGGCATCGCCCAGACGGCCCGCCTGGAGGACACCCGTGTGGAGGACTTCGACCGGCTGTTCGCGGTCAACGTGCGGGCACCGTTCTTCCTCGTCCAGCAACTGCTGCCGCTGATGGGAGAGGGCAGCAGCGTGGTGATGGTGTCGTCCCTTGGGGCGCGCTCGGCGGTGGGCGAGATCCCCGCCTACGCCGCCACCAAGGGCGCCCTGGACACGCTGGTGCTGCACTTCGCCCAGGCCCTCGGCGGGCGCGGCATCCGCGTCAACGGGCTGGCCCCGGGCGTGGTGGACACCGAGATGTCCAGCTTCGTGCGCAGTGACGAGGGGCGGGACTTCGTGCTCGGCATCCAGGCCCTGAAGCGCGTCGCACAGCCCGAGGACATTGCCGATGTCGCGCTGTTCCTGGCCTCCGACGCTTCGCGCTGGATCACCGGCGACATCCTCAGCGTCGACGGTGGCACCAAGCTCTGACCGCCAGCCACCTCCGGGGGTAGACCATGAACGTGAAGACCGAAGTGCCCGCCGCCGGCCTCGTCACCGAGGGCGGCCCGTCGAGGAACCTCGAACTCGACCGCCTGCGTGCCATCGCCGTGCTGCTGACCTTCTACGTCCACCTGTACCAGGTGTTCTACCCCTGGACCTTCACCATGCATTACCCCAAGCCCGAGTCGGTGGCGGACCTGTTCGGCAACGCCTGGGGCGGGGTCGACCTGTTCTTCGTCATCTCCGGCTACATCATCTCGCGCACCCTGCTGGAGCAACTGGACGGGCTGCGCAGCGGCGTGCAGCGGGCGGCCTGCATCAAGGCGTTCTACGTGCGTCGGGTGTTCCGCATCCTGCCGGTGGCCTGGGTGGTGGTGGCGCTGGTGATGGCCTGCAGCCTGTTCCTCAACCAGGGCCAGTACTTCGCCCCGCCGGTGTACAACGCCCAGGCGGCGCTGGGCATCTTCACCTACACGTTCAACTTCTGGCTGCCGGACAACAAGATCGCCGGCGGGGTGCCGCTGGCGCCGTACTGGAGCCTGTCGGTGGAGGAGCAGTTCTACCTGTTCTACCCGCTGTTCCTGATCCTGCTGAAGAGCACCCGCGCACGGGTGCTGGCGTTGGTGGGCGCACTGCTGCTGGTGAGCCTGGTGCTGCGGCCTTTCAGCCTGTCCGATCCGATGAAGGTGTTCTTCTTCACCCAGACCCGTTGCGACGGGCTGATCTACGGCTGTCTGCTGTACCTGGCCAGCACCCAGCCGTGGTTCGCCGCCCTGCGTGTGCGGGCCGGCCGCCATCGCTACGCCGGGGCGCTGCTGGCCACGGTGCTGGCGCTGGTGCTGGCCAGTGTCACCGCCATCGGCTTCGGCAACGTGCTGGCGGTGCCGGTGGTCTGCGCACTGTCCCTGGCGCTGGTGTTCATGGCGGCGTGCGAGGGCGGCCTGCTGGTGTTCCCGCAGCCGCTGCAGGCACTGCTGGACTACCTGGGCAAGCGCTCCTACACCCTGTACCTGGTGCACATCCCGATGTTCTTCCTGACCCTGGAGCTGATGCACCGCTACACCCGCAGCGAAGGCATTGCCATCACCGACGCGCTCTGGCCGCAGTACACGGCGCTGATGCTGGTGCTGGTGTTTGGCGCCACCGAGCTGATCCACCGCACCGTGGAGCGACCGATGATCGCCCTGGGCAAGCGCATCGCCGAACGCAGCCGCACCGCCGAAGCCGCCACGCCCCAGGCCCTGGCACCCACCCCGACGCCTTGAGCCCCGAACGCTGGTGTAGGAGCGAGCTCTGCTCGCGAACGGCCGTCCAGGCTGCCCCCGTAGCCCGGACTTCAGTCCGGGTTCTGTGCCCGACCTCCCCGGGCTGAAGCCCGTGCTACGAGCGGTGGCCATTGGTGGGCTGAAGCCCACCCTACGGGGGTACGCCAATTCCCCTGTAGGAGCGAGCTCTGCTCGCGAATGGTCACCCAGGCTGACTCCGTAGCCCGGACTTCAGTCCGGGTTCTGTGCCCGATCTCCCCGGGCTGAAGCCCGGGCTACGAGTGGTGGCCATTGGTGGGCTGAAGCCCACCCTACAGGGATGTGCCAATACGCCTGGCGCCCCCTGTAGGAGCGAGCTCTGCTCGCGAATGGTCACCCAGGCTGACTCCGTAGCCCGGACTTCAGCCCGGGTTCTGTGCCCGATCTCCCCGGGCTGAAGCCCGGGCTACGAGTGGTGGCCCCTGGTGGGCTGGAACCCACCCTACGGGTGATGCCCCTCCTGTAGGAGCGAGCTCTGCTCGCGAACAGTCGTCCAGGCTGGCTCCGTGGCCCGGACTTCAGTCCGGGTTCTGTGCCTGACCTCCCCGGGCTGAAGCCCGGGCTACGAGTGGTGGCCATTGGTGGGCTGAAGCCCACCCTACGGGGGTACGCCAACCCCCTGTGGGAGCGATCGCCGCTCGCGACGGCTGTTCAGGCTGGCTCCGTAGTCCGGACTTCAGTCCGGGTTCTGTGCCCGTGCACCCCGGGCTGAAGCCCGGGCTACGAACTGAAGCCCACCCTACGGGGGAGGCGCCAGCTCGCCGGCCTTCCACGCCCGGTACCGTTCGGGCATGCACACGGCGCAGGGCCGGTAGCCGGCGCTCAATGCGGTGGCTTCGTCGAGGAAGAACACCCGTTGTGCCACGTAGCCGCCCCGGGCCAGTGCCTGCAGGGCGCTGCGGCAATCCAGCCGGCCGTAGAGGCGGTTGCGGCGGTGCCCGCCGAGGGTGCCGGGCACCGGGCTGAGGCAGGGGCGGCCGTCGGCGCCGATCAGGCGCCAGGCCCTGGGTTCGCCCGTTTCAGTCGTCATGGCGGCCCTGGAAGCTCACTTCCAGGCCGACCCGCACGCCGCTGCGCACCCGGCCGATGCCGTGGCGCAACTGGGCGCCGTAGAGCTGCCCCTGGTTGTTGCGCACGGGGCGGCGCTGGTTGCACAGCAGCACGCCATCGCCACGGGCCAGGGGCACCACCCAGGGCCGCGACTGCATGCGCGGCCGCTGCTCGGTGAGTACCAGCTCGCCGCCGCTGAAGTCCTGCGGGTCGGAGAGCAGCACCAGCAACCGCACCGGCAGCAGCGCCGGGTCGTCCTCGCCCGGGTGCAGGGTCATGAAGTCATCGGGGCCGAGGCGGGTCAGGTGGGCGCAGTGCACCTGGCCGTGAGCGGCGTGCTGTTCGGGCTGGCCGAACGCCTGGCACCAGCGGTTGGCGATGGCGGCGAGCGGGGCGTGGAAGCTGTTCCAGTGGCCGTGGGGCAGGCCGGCGCGCAGGCCTTCGCCCTGGCCCAGGCCGAGGGTTTCCAGGCGCTCCCGCGGGCCCTGGGCCAGGCGCTCCCCCAGCCGCCGCGCGGCCTCGGGGTCGAGCAGGCCGGGCAGGGGCGCGTGGCCGTGTTCGTCCAGGGCCTGGGCGATGGCGGCCCAGTCCTGGGGCAGGTTCAGAGCGCAGGCTGTTTCAGGCATGGCGCTGTGCTCGTCGGGTGGCTGGGCTGGCTTTCACGTTGCAGCAGTTCGCGCTTGCGCTCGACGCCCCAGCGGTAGCCGGAGAGGTCGCCATTGCGGCGCACCACGCGGTGGCAGGGGATGGCCACGGCGATGTGGTTGGCGCCGCAGGCCTGGGCCACGGCCCGCACGGCCTTGGGCGCGCCGATGCGTTCGGCGATCTCGGTGTAGCTGGCGGTGGCCCCCGGCGGGATTTCCCGCAGGGCCTGCCAGACCCGTTGCTGGAAGGCGGTGCCGCGCACGTCCAGCGGCAGGTCGAGGCCCAGGGACGGGGCTTCGACGAAGCCCACCACCTGAGCCACCAGGCGTTCGAAGCCGGCGTCGCCGCCCACCAGTTGGGCCTTGGGGAACTGGTCCTGCAGGTCGCGGACCAGGGCGTCCGGGTCGTCGCCCAGGAGGATGGCACAAACACCCCGCTGGCTCTGGGCGACGAGGATGGAGCCGAGGGAGCACTGGCCGACGGCGAAGTGGATGGAGGCGCCGGTGCCGCCGTCGCGGTACTCACTGGCGCGCATCCCCAGCAATTGGTCGGCGGTTTCGTAGAAGCGGCTGTTGGAGTTGAAGCCGGCTCCGTAGATGGCGTCGGTCACCGTGGTGCCCTGTTCACTCAGTTCCCGGCGCAGGCGCTGGGCACGGTAGGCCGAGGCGTAGGCCTTGGGGGTGAGTCCGGTCTCGGTCTTGAACAGCTTGTGGAAGTGCGAGGGGCTCATGCCCGCGCTTGCCGCCAACTGGTGGAGGTTGGGCGGCGAGTCGGCGGCCTCGATGGTGCGGCAGGCCTCGGCGATCACGGCGGTGCGGTGGGCAGCGGCTGCGGTGCGGTCGCCGGCCTGGCGGCGGCTGGCGCGGTAGCCGGCGGCTTCGGCGGCTTCGGGGGTGTCGAAGAATTCGACGTTACGGCGATTGGGCAGGCGCGCGGAGGAGCTGGGGCGGCAGTACACGCCTGTGGTTCGCACGGCGTAGACGAACTGGCCGTCGGCGGCCGGGTCGCGTGCCTGGACGGCGGCCCAGCGCTGGTCATCCGTGAGGTAGCGCGGGGCGGTGGAAAGGGTCCTGCTCATGGCATTCATCCAAAAGGGCCTGTTGACGGTTGCAGGTTAACGGGGTTGGTGACGGTGAAAACTCCGGTTCTTGCGATCGAATTCACGCTGTGGGCGGCATTCTCCACAGGTACCAGGCGGCGACGGTACGCCAGGGGCTCCAGGCCTGGCCGAGCTGGCGCATGCGGGCGGCGCTGGGGGCCTCGTCCAGGCCCTTGAGGCGGCGGTAGCCCTCGCGCACGCCAAAGTCGTCGGCGGGGAGGATGTCGCGGCGCTCAAGGGTATAGATGAGGAACATCTCCACCGTCCAGCGCCCGACGCCGTGCAGGGGCGTGAGGCGCGCCAGCAGGGCGTCGTCATCCAGGCTGAGGGCTTCGTCGCGGCCGGGCACCTGGCCGTCGACGGTCGCCTGGGCGATGCCCAGCAGGGTCTGCAGCTTGCGTGCGGAGAAGCCGCAGGCGCGCAGCCGCTCGGGTTCGGTGGCCAGCAGTTCGCTCGGGGTGGGGAAGCGCCCGCCGGGGTACAGCGCCAGCAGCCGGGCGAGGATGGCGTCGCCCGCGCGGGCATGCAGTTGCTGGTAGGCCACGGCGCGAACCAGGGCCTCGTAGGGTTCGCGCTGGGGGTGGGGCTGGTGCCGGCAGGGGCCGATGGCCTCGATGTGCCGCGCCCAGTCGGCGTCCTGGGCAGCGAGGAAGCGGCTGGCATCGGTGAAGGCCGGTGGGGTCAGCGTCAGCGCCATGCTCAGAACCCCGGCAGGCTGGCGGTACGCGGCGCGGCGGCGAGGGGCCGCAGGGCGCGCTCGTGCTCAAGCAGCCAGTGCTTGCGCTCCAGGCCCCAGGCGTAGCCGCGCAGCTCGCCGTTGCTGGCCACCACGCGGTGGCAGGGGATCAGCACGGCGATGGGGTTGGCGGCGTTGGCAGCACCCACTTCGATGGCGGCGCGTGGGTCGTTCAGCCCCAGCTGGCGGGCGACTTCGCCGTAGCTGCGGGTGCTGCCGGGCGGGATCTGCCGCAGGGCGTCCCAGACCTTGCGCTGGAAGGGCGTGCCGTCGGGCTCCAGCACCAGGCGGTCGATGGCGCCCAGGTCGCCCTGGAAGTAGCCGCGCAGGGCGTCGGCGATCCTGCGTGGCAGCGGGGTGTCCTGCAGGCGGTAGTCTCCGAAGCGCTGGCGCAGGTTGCGCAGCAGCGCCAGGCGGTAATCGCCGAAGCCGAGGGCGCGGACGCGCTGTTCGGTGTCGGTGACCACCAGCAGGCTGCCCAGCGGGGACTCGAGGGCGCTCAGCAACAGGTTCATGGGGTGGTTCTCCTTGTCATGGACGGTGTTCCTTGTTGCGGGGTTCAGCGCAGCCGGACCACGCCGTGGCGTTGCAAGAGGTAGACCTCGCCGCTGGCGAGGTGCAGTTCGGTCCGCCCCGTTTCGTGGGTGCGCCACCAGGCCTGGCGGGCATCCACCATGGCCTGGAAGGCATCCAGCACCTGGCGCCTGGCCTGTTCCGCCGCGTCGTGGGCCGCTGGTGGTTCGCCGAGGTGGGCGGCCGCTGCGGCAGGAATGTCGGTGAGGTCGGGCACGAAGGAGCTCTCGTGGCTGGCACGGCGCCGTCAGCCGGCGCGGCGGAAGGTGAAGTTCAGGCGCTGCTCGCCCAGGCTCGGGTGCGGCGGCCCCTTGAGTGGGGCCACGCCGTGAAAACACAGGCGGTCCTGGCCACCCCACACGGCCACGTCGCCGTGGTGCAGGAGGAAGCGCCGGACGGGGTCGTTGCGGCGCTGCCCGCCGAACAGGAAGGTGGCGCTCATGCCGAGGGAGACGGATACCACGGGGGCGTCGAAGCCGCGTTCGTTGCGGTCCTGGTGCAGGCTCAGGCGGGCGCCGGGCTGGTAGCGGTTGAGCAGGCAGGCGTCGGCGTCGAAGTTCGGGAAGCCAGCGGCTTCGGCCGCCTGGCGGGCCAGTTGGCGGAAGCGTTCCGGCATGGCCGGCCAGGGGGCGCCGCTGTCCGGGTCGGTGGGGCTGTAGCGGTAGCCGCGGCGGTCGGTGGTCCAGCCCAGGGCGCCGCAGTTGGTCAGCGCGACGGACATGCGGAAGCCGCCGGGGGTGAGCATGTGGCGGAACGGTGCCTGGGCCTGCAGCTGGAGGATCTGCCGCAGCAGTTCGTCGGCCTGGTCCAGGGCGAAGCCGCGCAGGATCACGGCCTGCTCGGCCATGGCTTCGCGCTGGCCGCCGGCAGGGGCGGCGAAGAGGTCGGGGGTCATGGGCGCTCCTCAGGTGGCGTCATGGAAGATCAGCCCAAGTGTGTGGCGCTGGCCGCTGCGCACCAGGCTGACACCGTGGCGCATGGCGGCGCGGCGGAAGCCGCTGCGCTTGCCGGGCACGGGGCGCAGGTCCACCGGGAAGATCACCGCGTCGCCCTGGCGCAGGGGCACCACGTCGGCGCGCTGGGTGCCGGCCAGGTGCTCGGTGAGGACGAACTCGCCGCCGGTGAAGTCGCGCCCGGGCTCGGAGAGCAGGATGGCGATCTGCAGCGGGAAGTGGTGCTCGCCGTAGAGGTCCTGGTGCAGGCGGTTGTAGTCGCCCGCGCCGTAGCGCAGCAGCAGCGGGGTGGGGCGTGTCTGCCCGGCCCGGTGGCAGCGCATGAGGAAGGCATCCAGGGCCTCGGGGTAGCGCGTCTCCAGGCCGAGGCGGGCCTGCCAGCGGTTGGCGATCCGTGCCAGCGGCGGGAACAGTCGGTGGCGCAGGGTCGTGAGCAGGGCAGGCAGGGGGTAGGCGAAGTACTTGTACTCACCCTGGCCGAAGCTGTGTCGGGCCATGACGATGCGCGAGCGGAAGGTGCGTGCGTCCGGGTAGAGCGCGGCCAGGTGGGCGCAGGCGTCGGCGTCCAGCAGCTGCTCGATGCAGGCGTGGCCGTGGTGGTCCAATTGCGCTTCCAGTTGGGGCCAGTCCAGAGCATCGAGCCGGTCGAGGAGGGCGGTGGGGGTGAGGTCCGGCGCCGCCGGGCATGAGAGCACGGCACTCATGATACGGACAGGCTGCCGTGGGCCTGGGGCAGGCCCATGGGCCGCAGGCGGGTGAGCGGTGCCAGGGGCCGCAGGCTGTCGAACAGGCCTTGGGGGCTGGGCTCTTCGGTGCGCCGGCAGGTCTGCGCGACCCGTTCGAGGAAGCGCGAGAGGTGGGCGCTGGGTTCGCCTGCCGGGCGCAGCAGGTAGGTGGCCAGTTCGGAGTCGGGCAACGACAGGGCACGGGTGACGATCTCGCTGCCGGCCAGGTCGCTGCGCTCGGTGCCGCTCACCAGGGCGACGCCATAGCCGGCGGCGACCAGGGCCTGCATGGTCTCGCGGGAGATGTACTGCTCGGCGATATCGAGGCGGGCGGCTTCATCCTCGCTGAGGTGGGCCCGGAGCAGCCGGCTGATCTGCTGGAACTGCCCTTCGTGGACTTCGCTGTGGCTGAGGATGAGCGGGTGGCGGATCAGCTCTTGCAGCGGGATGCGCCGGTGCGAGAGCAACGGGTGGCGGGCCGGCAGGGCGGCGACCAGCGGGTCGCTCCAGACGCGCTGGGCCTGCAGGCCGCTGCCGGCGGCGTCGATGCGGGCGAAGCCGAGGTCGTAGTGGTGCTCCAGCAGCCCTTTCACCTGCTGGGCGTAGCTGACTTCGAACAGGCGGATGCCCAGTTCCGGCTCCTCCTGCCGACAGCGGGCGAGCAGGTCGGCCAGGCGGTTCGGGGCGATGCCGTCGGACACGGCGATGCGCAGGGTGCCGCGAAAGCCGAGGGCGACGCCGCGCATGTCCATGCGGGCCTGTTCGAGGGCGGCGAAGATGCGCTTGGCGTTATCGAGGAAAACGCTGCCGGCCCAGGTGAGCTGCACACCCCGGGGGTTGCGCTCGAACAGCTGGATGCCGAGCTCGGACTCCAGTTCCTTGATGGCCCGGGACAGCGGGGATTGCTCGATGTGGAGGCGGGCGGCGGCGCGGGTGAAGTTCAGTTCCTCGGCCACGGCGAGAAAATAGCGAAGATGACGTAGTTCCATGTGTGTTTCGTCTCCTGTCTGTCATCGACTCTGCGTTCTTCAGGGCTGGGTGCGGGGCGTTCTCCCGGGTTACTGCGAATGAGGGGACACGCCGGGCCAGGCCATGCCTGGGCCCCGGGTGGCCGTTGCGCGGGGCGCACGGGCCGACGCGCCCACTATCGGGGGACAGTGGGGCGTTGGCACTCCGTTTCTTGCGCTTGAATTTGCGGGCCGGATGGCCGGGCCTAGAGCGCCCGGCGGGCTTCTTTCTAGTGCAGCTTGAGGCGGGGGTCGGTGCTACGGCCGATGCGGTCGCTGAGCATCAGCAGGAAGGTGCGGAAGGCGCCGTACAGGGCCATCTGGTGCATGCGGTAGAGGGAGATGTAGAACATCCGCGCCAGCCAGCCTTCCAGCTTCACGCTGCCCATGAGGTTGCCCATCAGGTTGCCGACGGCGCTGAAGCTGGAAAGGGAGATCAGCGAGCCGTAGTCCTGGTAGCGGTACTCGGGCAGGGTGTGCTGGCCGGCGATCCGCGCCTTGAGCGATTTCACCAGCAGGGAGGCCTGCTGGTGTGCAGCCTGGGCACGGGGCGGGACGTTGCGCTCGCTGCCGTCACCCAGGGGGCAGGCGGCGCAGTCGCCGAAGGCGAAGATGTCGGCATCCCGGGTGGTCTGCAGGGTGGGGGTCACCACCAGTTGGTTGATGCGGTTGCTTTCCAGGCCGTCGAGGTCCTTGAGGAAGGCCGGGGCGCGGATGCCGGCGGCCCAGACCTTGAGGCTGGCGGGGATCTTCTCGCCCTGGGCGGTGAGCAGGCCGTCGGCGGTGACTTCCTTGACGGCGGCTCCGGTCATGACGCGCACGCCGAGCCCTTCCAGGGTGCGGTGCACCGGGGCGCTGATGCGCTCGGGCAGGGCCGGCAGTACCCGCGGGCCGGCTTCGATCAGGGTGATGCGCATGTTCTCCGGCTGGATGCTGTCCAGGCCGTAGGCCGCCAGTTCGTGGGCGGCGTGGTGCAGTTCGGCGGCCAGTTCGACGCCGGTGGCACCGGCGCCGACGATGGCGACGCTGATCTGGTCGTCGTCACCGTCGCGGGCGTGGGCGCGCAGGTAGTGGCTGAGCATCTGCCGGTGGAAGCGCTCGGCCTGTTCGCGGGTGTCGAGGAAGATGCAGTGGCGGGCGGCGCCCTCGGTGCCGAAGTCGTTGGTGGTGCTGCCGACGGCGATCACCAGGGTGTCGTAGGCCACCTCGCGGGCAGGCACCAGTTCGCGGCCTTCCTCGTCGAGGGTGGCGGCCAGTTGGATGGCCTTGCGGCTGCGGTCCAGCCCGCTCATGCGGCCGAGCTGGAACTCGAAGTGGTTCCATTTGGCCTGGGCGACGTAGTTCAGCTCGTTCTCGGTGGAGTTGAGCGAGCCCGCCGCGACTTCGTGCAGCAGCGGTTTCCAGATGTGGGTGAGGTTGGCGTCGGCCAGGATGATCTTCGCCTGGCCGCGTTTGCCGAGGGTTCTACCCAGGCGGGTGGCAAGCTCCAGGCCGCCGGCGCCGCCGCCGACGATCACGATGCGATGGGTCATGGGGATTTCTCACAAGGCTATAAGAATTCTTTTCGTAGGCGCCTTCGTGGCGCTTGGCGCGGCTCACAGGACGAGGCGCGCGAGGAGGCGGCTGAGCAGGCCCAGGCCGATGACCAGAACCAGCAGGATGAGCAGGAGCCGCCAGGGCTTGAACGGCTGGCGTTCGACCTGGTGCTGGGGGAGGCTCAGGTACTGCTCGACCTTCTGCTGGTCGTCGGGTGTCAGGCGGCTGGGCATGGCGTGCCTCGACGGAGAAACATGGCGTGCATTCTAGACGTGCCTTCCGGCGGCGCTCAATGCGCGTTTGCGTGAGCGGTCACAGGCCGACGCCAAGGTCGAAGAGCACGGTCCGCCCGAGGTTGGCGCGGAGGAACTCCGGGGCACCCGGTTGGGCGAAGAGCACGCGGGCGTAGGTGGGGCCCACTACGGACAGCGAGCGCCAGCCCTGCAGGAGGAATTCGGTCGGCGGCGGGAACGGGCTGTTGAAATCGGGGCGCACGCGCTTGAGGCTGACGAAGGCGAGCAGGTCGAGCTCGGCCAGGTCCAGGCCGCGCTCGCGGTAGTTGTGGGCCTTCTTGCGCAGCGTGGGCGCCAGCGTCGCCTGCAGCTCCTTCATGGCGATGCGCTTGGGGCGCGTCTCCCGGCGCAGCAGTTGGCTGAGGGACGATGCGCTGCGGCGGCGCTCCAGCTCGGCGCGCCATTCGTCGTTGAGGCGGCGACCTTCGTCGAGCACGAAGAAGACCTCGAAGTTGGCATCGCGGAACTCCACGTCGGGGGGCTCGGCGCCGGTGCTGAAGTCTTCCAACCGGTAGGGCTGGTTGAGTGCCTGCAGCAGGCGCTGGCAGACCCAGCGTTCGCGCTCCCACTTGCGCGCGTTGGAGAGGAATTCATTGGCCTGTTCGGCCTGGCGGGTGAGCAGGCGCAGGTAGTCGGATTCGTCCATGGCCGGAGAGTAGGGGGCGAGGGCGGTCGGCTGCAAGCCGCCGCAGGGTGTGGCATTGCGTGGCGATGTGGCAGCCGGCGCCTTGGTATAGACTCTGCTGCGTTTGCCGGATGCCCGCCATGCACCTTCGCCCAGTCACCCCTGATGACCACGCACAGCTGATCGCCCTCTGGCAGCGTACGCCCGGTCTGAGCCTGCGCGAGGATGATGCCTACGCACCGTTCTGCGCCTACCTGGCGCGAAACCCGGGGCTCAGCCTGCTGGTGGAGCGGGAGGGCCAGGTGGTGGCCTCGCTGATGGCCGGGCATGACGGCCGGCGTGGTTACCTGCAACACCTGGTGGTGGATGTGCCGCTGCGTGGGCAGGGCCTGGCGCGGCGGTTGCTGGACGCGGTGCTGCAGCGGCTGGCGGCCGAGGGCATCGGCAAATCCCATGTATTCGTCCTGCGGGACGCGCCCGAGGCGCTGGCGTTCTGGTCCGCCCGGGCGGACTGGTCCCGGCGCGGGGACATCGCGGTTTTTTCCACGAACGGAGTGACACGATGAAACGGCTCTCTTTGGCGCTGCTGCTGGCTCTGCTGGCTGGTGGTGCGCAGGCGCTGGAACAGGGTGAGCGCCTGGCGCCCTGGACCCTGCTGGACCAGTACGAGAAGCCCTACAGCCTGGACGACCGGCTGGGGTTGCTGCTGGTGGCGCGCGACATGGATGGGGCAAAGCTGGTGAAGGCGGCTCTGGACGGCAAGCCGAAGGACTTCCTCGAACAGCGCCATGCTGTATTCGTGGCGGACATCAGCCGCATGCCGTCGGTGATTTCCAGGCTGTTCGCCGTGCCGGCGATGCAGGACTACAACTACCGCGTGCTGCTGGACCGCGAGTCCCGCGTGGCGCCGCGTTATGAGGCCCCGGAGGGCCAGGTGCTGGTGCTGACCCTGCGTGACGGCGTGCTGCAGGGGCAGAAGGCCTTCGCGTCCGCCGAGTCGCTGCGCGCGGCGCTGGACGCGGTGCCGCCGGCGCCGTGATCGCCGCCGAGCTGCTGTCCGACACCAGCCTGGGGCTGGGCTGGGCGATCTACGTCCCGGCCCTGGCCTGGGCGGTGATGCGCGCGCCGTGGCTGGAGCTGTTCAGCGACTTCCGACGCCAGCACCTGCTGTTCGGCACGGTGCTGGCGCTGTTCCTGCTGTGGATGGTGCGGCGGGACTTCGATTCCGGGGTGTCCTACCACTTCATCGGCATGACGGCGGTGACGCTGTTGCTGGACTGGCCCCTGGCGGTGCTGGGTGGCCTCGTTGCACAGCTCGGCTTGCTGGCGCTGGGGCGCCAGGACGTTGCGGCGATGGGCATCAACGGGGCGCTGCTGGTGCTGCTGCCGGTGCTGGTGACGGAGCTGTGTGCGAAGTGGGTGGAACACTTCCAGCCGCGCAATCTGTTCGTCTACATCTTCTGCTGCGGGTTCTTTCCCGCGGCGCTGGCGGCTCTGCTCTGCACCCTGGTGGGGCTGGGGCTGCTGTTCATCGATGGCATCTTCCCGATGCCGCCCTGGCTGGAGGACTTCGTCGGCTACCTGTGGCTGGTGATGTTCCCGGAGGCCTTCATCAACGGTACGGCGGTGACGGCGCTGGTGGTGTTCTGCCCCGAGTGGCTGGAGACCTTCAACCGCACACGCTACCTGCAGGCGCCCTGGAAGGACGACGACAAGAGCTGAATGGCGCTGGATTCACTGCCCCGATGATCGGCGCCGATTGACGCCGATCAAGGTCGTGCGACCTGGCGCGCGCCGATGATCCCCCGGTCACTTCGAACGAGGATGCAACCATGGGTGTTCACGATTGGGCGCGTGCGGCGCTGGCGCAGGTGCTGGAGCAGGGCGGTGGCGAGGGTTTCGACGAGTCGATGGCCTTGCGGGCGCTGCTGAGTGCGGTGGTGGAGCGCAGCAAGGGCGTGCGCTCACAAGAGGATCTGGCAGCGGAGCTGATGTTCCTGGCGGACAACCTGGATGATGGGCGGGATTACGCCTTAATGCGCCCCTGAGGGCACATGGGATCAGTGACGGTCAGGGAGGTCACCGGAGAACAGTTCGTCCTCGAGATTGTCACCGGGGATGGCATGTTCTTCTGCAGCCCAGGCGCCCAGGTCGATCAGCTTGCAGCGGTGGGAGCAAAAGGGCCGGTTGGGGCTTTGCGGGCCCCATTCGACGGGGGCTCCGCAGGTGGGGCATTCAACGGTCATGGGTTGGCTCATGGCTGGCCTCCTCGCAGTGTCAGATAGAAGGCGTGCAGTCGTTCGACTTCGGTGCGCATCCAGGTCAGGTCCCGGTCATTCAGCAGCACGTCGTGGGCGGCAGCCAGGCGCTTGTCCCGGTCGGCCTGGGCCTTGAGGATGGCCTGGACCTGCTCCTCGGAGACGCCATCGCGGGCCATGGTGCGTTGCACCTGCAGGGCCTCGGGGACGTCCACCACCAGCACACGCTGGGTCATGCGGTGCTGCCCGGACTCGATGAGCAGCGGGGAAACCAGGATGGCGTAGGGGGACTTGGCCTCGGCCAGGTTGCTGGCGATCTCCTGGTTGATCAGCGGATGCAGCAGGTTTTCCAGCCAGCGGCGTTCCTCCGGGTGCTGGAAGATGTGCTGGCGCAGGGCGGCGCGGTCGAGCTGCCCGTCGGCCAGGAGGACGCCTTCGCCGAAATGTTCGGCGATGCGAGCCAGGGCAGGACGGCCGGGCTCCACCACCCAGCGGGCGGCGTGATCGGCATCCACCATGTGGACGCCCAGGGCGTTGAAATGAGCGGCAGCGGCACTCTTTCCGCTGCCGATGCCGCCTGTGAGGCCAAGAATCCAGGGTGTGGTCATTTGAAACCGGCGAACTGCAGATAGGTCCCGGTTATTTGATCACCCCAGAGCAATGCGATCCAGCCGGCAATCGCCAGGTAGGGGCCGAAGGGAATGGGTGTACCGCTGTCGGCATCGCGCAGCTTGAGGATGATGATCCCCAGTACCGCGCCGACCAGGGACGACAGCAGGATGGTCAGCGGCAGCACCTGCCAGCCACCCCAGGCGCCGAGCATGGCCAGCAGCTTGAAGTCGCCGTAGCCCATGCCTTCCTTGCCGGTCACCAGCTTGAACACCCAGTACACGCTCCACAAACTCAGATAGCCGCCCACCGCGCCCCAGAGGGCATCTTCCAGCCCGGTGAACAGGCCTTGGCTGTTGACGATCAGCCCGAACCAGAGCAAAGGCAGCACCAGGGAGTCGGGGAGCAGCTGGTGGTCGATGTCGATCATGCTCATCGCCAGCAAACCCCAGGTCAGCACCAGGAAGGCGCCCGCCTGCCAGGTGAAACCGAAGTGCCAGGCGACGTAGGCGGAAAGCAGCCCGCAGGCCAGTTCCACCAGCGGGTAGCGCTTCTTGATCGGGGCCTTGCACGACGAACACTTGCCGCCCAGGGCCAGCCAGCTCACCACCGGGATGTTCTCCCAGGCCTTGATTTCGTGCTGGCAATGGGGGCAGCGGGAGTTCGGCAGAACCAGGTTGAACGTCTCGCCCGACGGCTCCGGCGGCAACTCCAGGGCCTCGCGGGCTTGGACTTTCCAATCGCGGAACATCATCACCGGCAAGCGGTAAATGACCACATTGAGGAAACTGCCGACCAAGAGACCGAGGAGTAATACGCAGAAAACAAAGGCCGGCAAGTTGCCGGCCAGGAAGTCGAGAACGGTCACTTAGCCTACTACCGAGCCGAGCTGGAAGATGGGGAGGTACATCGCGATGATCAGGCCGCCGACCAGTACGCCCAGAACCGCCATGATCAGGGGCTCCATCAGCGTCGTCAGGTTATCGACAGCGTTGTCCACTTCTTCCTCATAGAACGAGGCGACCTTGTCGAGCATGGTATCCAACGCGCCAGACTCTTCACCGATCGAAGTCATCTGGATGGCCATCGCTGGGAACACACCGGTGGTCCGCATCGAGAAGTTGAGCTGCATGCCGGTGGAAACGTCCTGCTTGATCTTGTTCACCGCCTCTTTGAAGACCACGTTGCCGGTTGCACCGGAGACCGAGTCGAGCGCGTCTACCAGAGGCACGCCCGCTGCAAAAGTGGTGGACAACGTACGTGCGTAACGTGCGACGGCGGATTTGTAGAGAATGTCGCCTACGATGGGGAGTTTCAGTACACCCCGGTCAACATTGTCTCTGAATTTTTTTGAGCGGCGATGAAGTTCTCTGATACTGAATGAGGCTCCGAAAATTCCAAGTAAAACGACAAACCACCATGTTTGAAGGAAATTCGAAAGGTGGATTACCATCATTGTGAAAGCAGGTAACTCGGCCCCAAAGCCGGAAAAAACAGACTCAAATTGGGGGACAACCTTAATTAGCAGAATCGCGGAAACTATCAGGGCAACCAGAATTACAGCAATCGGATAAGTCATCGCTTTTCTGATTTTTGCCTTAAGCGATTCGGTTTTTTCTTTATATGTCGCTACCCGATCCAAGAGGTTTTCCAGCGCGCCGGACTGCTCGCCTGAGTCAACGAGGTTGCAGTAAAGCTCGTCAAAATAAAGCGGCTTCTTTCGAAGCGAGTTTGCAAAGCTGTTCCCCGCTGCGACTTCCTGCTTAACCTCTTCAACCAGCTTTCTCATATTCTGGTTGTCGAGGCCCTCTCCAATGATGTCGAAGCTCTGAAGCAGCGGGACCCCCGCCTTCATCATGGTAGCCATCTGGCGGGTGAACAAAGCGATATCAAGAGGCTTGATTTTCTTTCCCTTGCCAAAAAGGGAAGCGCCCTTCTTTCTTACTCTGGTTGGGTTAATACCTTGCTTGCGTAGCTGAGCCTTAACAAGAGAGGGGTTGGTACTGCTCATATCCCCTTTGACCTTGGCGCCTTTCTTGTCTGTACCTTCCCAACTGAACAGGGTGGTTTTGAGAGCTTTTTCCGCCATGGGTTAGTCCTTGGTCACGCGGTTGACTTCTTCGAGGCTCGTCACGCCTTGCATGGCTTTCAAGAGCCCCGAAGCGCGGAGATCGTTGAAGCCATCTCTACGCATCTGAGCCGCGATATCGATGGAGTTACCTTCCTCCATGATAATGCGTTGCAGGGCAGGGGTGTTTTTAACCACTTCATAAATACCCACCCTTCCCTTGTAGCCACCTTTACAGCTATCGCAACCTACGGGGCCGTAGAGCTTGAAGGTACCGATCTTCTCTTCCGAGAACCCTTCCTTGAGCAGCGTGTCACGTGGGACCTCCACTTCCTTCTTGCATACACCGCACAGCTTGCGCGCGAGTCGCTGGGCGATGATCAGGTTGACCGATGTGGCGATGTTGAATGCGGGCACGCCCATGTTTCGCAAGCGTGTCAGTGTTTCGGCAGCGCTGTTGGTGTGGAGGGTGGACATCACCATGTGACCGGTTTGTGCGGCCTTGATTGCGATTTCCGCCGTTTCCAGATCTCGAATCTCGCCCACCATGATCACGTCGGGGTCCTGGCGGAGGAATGCGCGAAGTGCCTGGGAGAAATCCATGCCTTGTCGGGGGTTCACGTTGACCTGGTTGATACCTTCCAGGTTGATTTCAACGGGGTCTTCGGCTGTCGAGATGTTGATGTCGACGGTGTTGAGGATGTTCAGGCCGGTGTAGAGGGACACGGTTTTACCGGATCCGGTTGGGCCGGTCACCAGAATCATGCCTTGTGGCTGCTTCAATGCATTGAGGTAGAGCTCTTTCTGCGATTCCTCATACCCCAGCGCATCGATGCCCATTTGCGCGCTGGATGGGTCAAGAATTCGCATCACGATCTTCTCGCCCCAGAGCGTGGGCAGGGTGTTGACACGAAAGTCGATGGCCTTGGTTTTGGATATCTTCATCTTGATCCGACCGTCCTGCGGTTTACGTCGCTCGGAGATATCCAGGGACGCCATCACCTTGAGGCGTGCGGAAATGCGGCTGGCCAGTTGGATCGGTGGTCGAGCGACTTCGTGAAGCACACCATCGGTTCGGAAACGGACGCGGTAAGCCTTCTCATAAGGCTCGAAGTGCAGGTCGGATGACCCACCCTTGATGGCGTCCAGCAGCATCTTGTTGACGAATCGCACCACGGGCGCATCGTCGGCTTCGGCTCCGGTACCCCTGTCATCCTTGTCCTCGTCAACACTTTCGATGTCCACGCCGTCGAGATCGACGTCCCCAAGGTCTTCCATGCCGCTGTTTGCCGAGTCGAAGAAGCGATCGATGGCTTCGCCGAGCTTGTCGTCTTCAACCAGAATGGCTTCGGTCGTCAGCCCGGTGCTGAACTGCACGTCGGTTACAGCTTGGTGATTGGTGGGGTCAGATATACCGATGAACAGCTTGTTTCCCCTTCGCCAGAGAGGAAGCACTCGGTGCTGGCGAATGAGCTTTTCGCTGATGAGTTCCTTGGGCTGAGACTCCTTGTCGATGGCGCCCAGATCGAAAAAAGCAACCCCAAACTGCTCCGCAGCGATTTCCGCCAGCGGGCGACTCTTCACCAGCTTGTTCTGAACGATGTAGGTCACCAGCGACATCTTGTTTCGCAGCGCTTGTTGCTGGGCCTGTTGGGCGCTTCTCTCATCAAGCAGATTGGCGATAACGATCTGGCGTGCCAGACCCGTTAGGTTGATTGAGTCGCTCATGTAAAGACGTCCAGTCTGGGTTTCATTGCTATTTGGGGGCATGTGGATTGGAAGTATCGCTCATCCTGCCCCCAAAAAAACAAGGCACCCTACGGTGCCTTGCTTTTTACGTGCAGAACGCCTTACGGAGCGGTGCAACCGCGGGGCATGAAGTCTGCATCGATGGTGCTCCTGCACTCCCAAGTTCCAGCCGTGTTAGTACGGGTCAGGGTGTGGACAGCACCGCGAACCGGCGGGCTGGCCTGGTTGTTGAAGGTGAAGGTGAGGGTGGTGGTAGCGGCGCCTGGGGTGACCACGATGTCCCCCAGCGGGCTGGCAGTCTGGGAGCTGCCCAGTGCAGCCAGAGTGATGGAGTCGTCGGCCAGTCCACGTGCGTAGGCGTCTTCAACGGCGGTTTTCAGCGGAGCAATGGCCTGCAGGCCAGTGTTCGACTCGGAGCGAGCGATGTAGTTACGGTACGCCGGGATAGCGATTGCTGCCAGGATGCCGATGATTGCCACAACAATCATCAGTTCAATCAGGGTAAAGCCTTTCTGCGCTTTCATTGGGGTCTCCAAAGGATGGTGTTTACGACTGCGTGAGCAGCTGGGATGATCCAAGCAAAACCCTTGCCAGATTTCGTCCCCCCCTTTTTTCAAGGAGAAACGACTGGCTCCAGTGAAGGAGGCTGACAAAAAATGTCAGTGATTGGCCAATAATGCTTACTCGAGATGCTTTCCCGGTATTTGCCCTTGCCTTGGTTGTCGTGGCGGTGGCGCTCTGTATTCCCCTGCATGTCTACCCGCTTAGCAATTACATAGAGGAGTTGTGGGTCGCGCTTGGTGTAATCGGTTGCTCCGCCTGGTTGTTTTGGAGGGGAGGGGTATTTCGCTTTTCTGTCTTGACCGCAATGTGGCTAGTGCTGGGATGTATTTTTTTCTTCTCCGCATTTTTCCATGAATCTACATTTTTCTCTGGGAAGGCGTTCTACATCGTCTTTTGGTTCTTGGGTTTTTTGTCATTGTTGATTTCTGATCAGGTGGATTGGAGTTCTGATCAGGCTTCGACCGCTCTTGCCTGGATAGTTTTTTCTTCGGCCCTTGTGTGTGCGGTGGGGGGCTTTTTTCGTCATTACGGTTGGCTGTGGGACGGTGCTGCTGCATTTGTCCCGCAGGTCAATACCGGCCGGATGGTTGGGTTGGTAGGACATAGCAATTTTTTTGCTTTTATATGCCTGATAGGCATGTGTGGGGGGGCTTGGCTGTTTAACCGTGGGAGGGTGAGGCTGTGGTTGCTTGCGCTGAGTGGCTTTTTATTTATTTATGGTGTTGTGTTGTCGGGCTCGCGTGCTGCCCTGTTGGCTTGGTGTGTGCTCTTAATCTGTGTGTGGGTTCGTAGAAGGAAATTGCAGTCTGACAGACTGGTGCGGGCTCTTGCCGTTAGTGCGTTTGCTTTTTTGATTGTGCAGCCTCTTGCAGGGTATGTAGATGATTTTCTTTCGGGGTTTGCGAGTGGCCTATCTCAAGTAGATGGTCGGCTTTTTGAGTTTGGTGGTCGAGGGGTTGGGAGTTCAGGGCGTTTAGATGAGTGGAATATTACTTTGGATGTTTTTCTTGATCATCCACTTACAGGGGTGGGTATAGGTAACTATGCAAGTGCCGGCTTTGAAAAGCATATTGCGCTTGGGGTGCCATCACCTGGTGGTCTTTTTTCACATTCCCATAATTTGATTCTTCAAATGGCAGCCGAGTTAGGGCTGGTAGGGCTTGTGTGGTTGATGGCGTTCTTGGCTTTGTGCGCCAAGGGGGTATGGGAGGGGTTGGCTGACATCCGTCGCGTACTGCCAGTTTCTGTACTCTTGGTTTTCTTTGTGTACAGCCAGTTTGAGTTTCCCTACTGGATAATGCATTTTCTGGTTTTGAATCTTTTATTAACTGGCGCAGTAGGGGGTAAGCATTTCAGTTTTGAGGTTAAGCTCGGCAAATTCTTTTCGGCTATCTTGGTTTTCTTGTTTTTGTCTGTGAGCGCTATTTATGTGCCACTGGCGGAGCGCTTTTATTGGTCGTTCAAGCAGTATTTGCAAAGAGCGCCGGTTGAGGTGGGGGAGTACAGTTTCATGAACTCGATGATTGCGGATCCGCTATTGGAGCCTTATGGGTATCTGATCTACGTTGCAAATTTTCAAGTTTCCCCTAAAAGCTTGGAGCGCGAGATAACGGTTCTTCGACGTTTTAGAGACTATCGTCCTTATGCCCCTGTATTGGTGAGGTTGGCAATTCTGGAGGTTGCCGCTGGCAATACTGAGAACGGACGTCGGGTGATCAACGACGCCCGTATTTTCTACGGCTCAGCGTCTATCGATACCCACGTTCTTTCTCAGCTGGAAGAGGCAGAGCGCGCTTTTCCTGATGTGGATTTTACTCTTCTACGTCCTTCTAAGGCGGGGTGATTGCTGTAATCGGCGTGTCAGTGATAATGTTCGCGCCCGCCGCCGGAATAGCTCAGTAGGTAGAGCAGCGCACTCGTAACGCGAAGGTCGCAGGTTCGATTCCTGTTTCCGGCACCAGCTCAACAAAAAGCCCCGCAATCGCGGGGCTTTTTGCTTTCTGGCGGTGGGTCCTCAGAGGCTGAGCCGCATGGACAGGTCCACCGCCCGGACATCCTTGGTCAGGGTGCCGATGGAGATATAGTCGACCCCCGTCTCGGCGATGGTGCGCAGGGTGGTGTCGTTGATGCCGCCGGAGGCTTCCAGCTTGGCGCGGCCGGCGGTGAGGGTGACGGCCGTGCGCATATCATCAAGGCTCAGCTCGTCCAGCATGATGATGTCGGCGCCGGCATCCAGTGCCTGTTGCAGTTCGTCCAGATTTTCCACTTCGACTTCAACCGGCTTGCCGGGTGCAATGCGGTGGGCGGCGTCGATGGCCTGGGCGATTCCGCCGCAGGCGGCGATGTGGTTTTCCTTGATCAGGAAGGCGTCGTACAGACCGATGCGGTGGTTATGGCCGCCGCCGCAGGTTACGGCGTACTTCTGTGCGAGGCGCAGGCCGGGCAGGGTCTTGCGGGTGTCCAGCAGCTTCACCGAGGTGCCTTTCACCAGATCCACATAGTGAGCGACGCGGGTGGCGACGCCGGAGAGGCATTGGAGGAAGTTCAGCGCACTGCGCTCACCACTGAGCAGTGCCCGCGCCGGGCCTTCCAGGTGGAAGAGGGGTTGGTTGGGCTGGACGCGATCACCGTCCGCTACCTGCCAATGTACGGCCACGCGCGGGTCGAGTTGGCGGAACACCGCGTCGACCCACGCGGTCCCAGCAATCACAGCGGCTTCGCGGGTGATCACCGTGGCATGGGCAAGGCGCTCCTCGGGGATGAGCTGGGCGGTGATGTCGCCGCTGCCGATGTCCTCGGTCAGCGCGCGTCGTACGTTGGCTTCGATTTCCGCGCTCAGGTCGGCAAGGGTCAGGTTGGGCATGGGAGGCTCCGCTGCGAGATGGCGCGATTATAGAGGCCGGCGGACCGCCGGTGCAGCGGCGGTGGTAACGGTCGCTGGCTTTCTGCTAGATATTCAGAACGGCACCGGCTGTCAGTCGCGTGCCTACAAGGGTTGGGTTCTGTGTGACATGCGTCATAACTGCAGGAAGTGTCCCCTTGGTTGCAGAGCGAGTATCCATATAATGAGTCTGAATTTCTCTATTTGACGCCAGAGGCTTGACGTTGAGGTGATCCTTCGACGTAGCTGAGCAGTCCGAATCCCCTGTCCCAGGTGGTCGGCTGCGGGAGACTCGCTATGCAGACCGACGCGAACGTGGTGCCTCTCAAGGGCGCCTCCGAGCAAACGCCAACTTCGCCGGTAGGAAGGCTGCCCGTGGCACTCATCCAGGTGCGCGACAAGGCTGCACAACAGCTCAAGCAAGCGCTGCAGGCGCTGTTCGACAACGCGGACGACACCCTCTTCCAGATGGCCGACCGCGCGACCAGCAACGCCGAGCAGAATGCATTCTTCGAAGCCATGCGCGACCTGCGCCTCAAGCGCAAGAGCATCGAGCGTGGCTTCCTGCAAAAGGTCTTCGAGACCTTCTCCAACCTCAACCAGTACGAGATCGGCCGCGCGCCGCAGCTCGACGCGGTGTCGTTCGAGAGCCTGAGCCTGGTCCAAAACGACGACCTCGAAGAGTCCGTCGCCCAGGACACCATGGTGTCCAAGGTGATGAGCCGTGACGCCGTGGCCCTCGGCCACCTCACTACCCGCATCAATACCCTCGTTACCAAGAAGATCGACGACCGCACCAACCCGCTCGGCCCGCGCGCTCTGTGCGGGGCCTTCCTCGACGCCTGCCGCAGCCTGGGCGTGGAGATCAAGGTCAAGCTGATCATCTTCAAACTGTTCGAAAAGTACGTGCTGACCGAACTGGACCAGCTCTACGCCGAAGCCAACCAGCTGCTGATCACCGCCGGCGTGCTGCCGGAGCTGAAGTCCGCGCCCCCGGCCCGCCGTCCCCAGGGCCGCACCCCGGGTGCTGTGCGTTCCGCCGCTGTCGGCGGGGATGCTTCCGGTGTCGTGGCCGACATGGCCAGCGAAGAGGTGCAGGAAGTCTTCGGCGCCCTGCAGGCCCTGCTCTCCGAAGTGCGTGGCAGCGGCCTGCCCCGCCGTGAGGTGCCGGTCGATGCGGTGCCCATCACCAGCAACGACCTGATGCGCCTGCTGTCGCACATGCAGCAGCACCTGTCCGCCCAGAAGGTGGACGATATCGACGTGCGTTTCCAACTGGACAGCCTGCTCACCCGCGCCAGCGCCAAGAGCGGCCGCTCCCGTGTGGTCGGCCAGGTGGATGACGACGTCATCAACCTGGTGTCGATGCTCTTCGAATTCATCCTCGACGACCGCTCCCTGCCGGATTCGCTCAAGGCCCTCATCGGCCGTCTGCAGATCCCGATGCTCAAGGTCGCCGTGCTGGACAAGACCTTCTTCAGCCGCGGCAGCCACCCGGCGCGCCGCTTGCTCAACGAGATCGCCTCGGCTGCCATGGGCTGGAGCGAGCAGGACGACCTCCAGCGTGACGTGCTCTACCAGCGCATCGAACAGGTGGTACTGCGCCTGCTGAATGATTTCGTTGACGACCCGGGCATCTTCTCCGAGCTGCTGTCCGACTTCCTCGCCTACACCGGCGACGAGCGTCGCCGCAGCGAGTTGCTGGAGCAGCGCACCCGTGATGCCGAAGAAGGCCGCGCCAAGGCCGAACTGGCCCGCCAGCAGGTGGAACAGGCCCTGAACGAGCGCCTGCTGGGTCGTACGCTGCCCGAAGTGGTGGTGCGCCTGCTGCAGGAAGCCTGGAGCAAGGTGATGCTGCTCACCTGCCTCAAGCACGGTGCCGAGTCCGAAGAATGGCGCGCCACCCTGGCCACCATGGACGACCTGATCTGGAGCGTGGAGCCCCATGAGGCGCCCGAGGCCCGCATGCGCCTGCTGGAGCTGGTACCCGGCCTGCTCAAGTCGTTGCGCGAAGGGCTGACCAGCGCCGCGTTCGACCCGTTCTCCACCAGCGAATTCTTCAGCCAGCTGGAATCCCTGCATGTCCAGGCTTTCCAGCGCTTCAAGCGCCCCGAGCCGGAGCCGGTGGCGGACGACGTCGCCGAGCCCGATGCGCCGGTCGCCGCGGATGCTGCCCTGGTCGTGGACCTGCCCGAACTGGAGCTGGCAGCCACTGTAGAAGCGCCGGCCATGGTCGAAGTGGTGGAAGAGATCATCCTGCTGGCACCCGGCGAAAGCCGCGCCCCCGAGCCGGAAGCCTCGCTGCCCGAGGGCGACGAGGCCCTGGACCAGGTGGACAACCTGCGTGTCGGCAGTTGGGTCGAGTTCCAGGAAGACGAGGACCACAAGGTCCGCTGCAAGCTGGCAGCGATCATCAAGCCCACCGGCAAGTACATCTTCGTCAACCGCACCGGCATGAAGGTGCTGGAGAAGACCCGCATGGGCCTGGCCGTGGAGTTCCGCCGTGGTGCCATCCGCCTGCTGGACGATGCCCTGCTGTTCGACCGGGCTCTGGAGTCGGTGATTGGCAACCTGCGCAAGCTCAAGGGGGCCTGATCCAGGCGCTTCACCCATGACGCCCGGCCCCGGCCAGGCGTCTGCGGCTCCGGGCCTTGGCCCCGGCAGCAGGCTGCTCTAGAGTGTCGGCGGACCAAGGAGCCGCCATGCAACCGGACATCGCCACCGGCTGGTGTGAAGACGCCCGCCATTGCCCCTCGCCCAACTTCAATGCCCGTCCGCACGGGGAAATCTCCCTGCTGGTCATCCACAACATCAGCCTGCCCCCGGGCCAGTTCGGCACCGGCAAGGTGGTGGAGTTCTTCCAGAACCGCCTCGACGCCGACGAGCACCCCTACTTCGCCGGCATCGCCGACATGCAGGTGTCCGCGCACTTCCTCATCGAGCGTGACGGCCGGGTGACCCAGTTTGTCTCCTGCCTCGACCGTGCCTGGCACGCTGGCAAGTCCTGCTTCGAAGGCCGCGAGAACTGCAATGACTTCTCCCTGGGCATCGAACTGGAGGGCACCGACGACCTGCCCTACAGCGATGCCCAGTACGACGCCCTGGGCCGCCTGGCCCGTGGCCTGTTGCTTACCTACCCTGGCATAACCCCCGAGCGCGTCTGTGGCCACAGCGACATCGCCCCTGTTCGCAAGACCGACCCGGGGCCCGCCTTCGACTGGGCGCGGTTGCGCGCCAGCCTGCTGCATAAGGAGATGACCCCATGAGCTTTCTGGTACTGCTGCTGGTGCTGTGGATCGAGAAACTCTCCAACTGGCGCCAGCGCCTGCAACGGGATGCCGCCTGGCTGCGGCAACTGGACGGTGCGGCTGCCAGCCGCCCCCTGGCCGGTCGCCCCTGGCTGGCACTGGGGATCTGGGTGGTGCTGCCGCTGGTGGCCCTGGCGCTGCTGCTGACCCTGTTGCAGCCCCTGGCCTATGGCTGGCTGGCCCTGCCGGTTCACCTGCTGGTGGTGGTGTTCGCCCTCGGCCGTGGCGATGTCCAGGCTGACCTCGGCTCCTTCCGCGACGCCTGGCGCCGGGGGGACATCCAGGGTGCCCTGCACGTCGCCGAGCGCGACCTGGGCCTGCAGGTGGAGGAGGGTGACGACCTGCTGATGCGGGTACAGGAGTACCTGGTGTGGCAGGCCTACCAGAGCTTCTTCGCGGTGATCTTCTGGTACTTCCTGTTGGGCCCGGTGGCGGCTCTGGCTTACCGCCTGCTGGCACTGGCCGAGGAACACGCTGCGTCCCCCGCTATTCGCGAGCAGGCCCGCCAGGTGCGGCACGCCTTCGATTGGGTGCCGGTGCGGGTACTGGCCGCCAGCTTCTCCCTGGTGGGCAATTTCGTCGCCGTCAGCCGCGTCTTGTTGCATGAGCTGCTCAACTGGGAGATGCCCGCCGAGCGCTTCGTAGTGATCGCAGGGCGTGCTGCCGGTGAATTGCCCGAATCCAGCGCAGGCGAGGAGGGCGTGGCCAGCCTGGACGCCTTGTGGCACCTGCTGGTCCGGGCCGCCGTGCTCTGGTATGCGGGTTTTGCCTTGTGGACGCTGTTCCTCTGACGGCGATTCCCGCGTTGATCTGTAGCCGTTCTTAACCTTAAGTTACAGAACACCCCGCCGATATCGGGTACACAGGTCCTGCGTTGAGTGGAGGGCTTTTGTGATGCCCGTCACCCTGATCGCCGGGCGTAGGATGTCCGGAGCGGCCTGCCGCAGGTCGGGCGATGCAGGTGGTCATGCTGTCAGCGTGCCATCCTGACTCCATCCAAGACGCGCATAACAATAAATAAGCAAGCCAGGAGACGTCGTGTGAAGACTCTGCTGTATCCGGCCATCGCGCTGATGAATCGACTCAGCTTCGGCATGAAGTTCAGTCTTATCAGCGTGCTTTTCTTCCTGCCGATGATCGTCACCAACTACTTCCTCGTGCGCGAGTCCTACGGGCAGTTCCTCAGCACCCGCAACGAACTGCAGAGCCTGGACCTGCTGCATGCCAGCCTGGGCCTGCGGCGCAACCTGGAAAACCTCAACGACCTGGTGCTGATCAACTCCCTGATCGGGCAATCCGGCCAGGCCGGCGACCTCGACAGCCGCATCACCCGTGTGGAGCAGGACGTGCTCGCCGCGCTCAAGGCGCTGCAACCGGTCACCACCGACGCTGACCAGGTCACCGAGTTCAACACCAAGCGCGACGAGATGCTCAACGGCCTTCAGGCAGCGCAGAAGGAAACCTCCCTGCAGAGCAAGAGCGCCATGATCGAGAAGCTCCTCGGCAATGCCCAGGTGTTCATCAAGCTGGTGGCCAGCCAGGCAGGTCTCAGCCAGGACACCCAGCGCGACGTTCGCCAAGTGGCCGAGCTGATCACAACCGTCACCCCCGATATCACGGCCGGCATCAGCCAGGGGCGTGCCATCGGTTCCTACTCCCTCGGCCAGGGCTTCCTCAATTCCGCCGCCAGCACCAAACTCGACGACCTGCTGCTGGACCTGGAGAAGCTCGGCAGCGAGTACGGCCTCAAGCTGCAGGATGCTCTCAGTGGCAACCCGCGTGCCCAGGCCGCCCTCAGCCAGCAGGCCGATGCCAGCCGTGCCACCCTCAAGGAGGCCGCCACCCTGTTCGAGGACCAGGTGATCATGGCCGACACCCTCGACACCCCCTGGGCCACCTTCTACGACCAGGTCAGTGCGCTGATGGACAAGACCTATGCGCTGAACGACACCGCCCTGGAATTCCTGCGCAGCGACCTGAACAAGCGCCTCGGCGAGAAGCGCGTCCAGACTGTCTTGCTGATGGTGGCGTTGGTGGGCGTCTTCCTCGCCATCGTTTACCTCTACAGCGGCTTCTACGTGTCCACCCGCACCACCCTCAAGCGCCTGGGCAAGGTGCTCGACCAGGTGGCCGCCGGCGACATGACCGTAAGCTTCCGGGCCGATAGCCACGACGAACTGGGCGAGCTGGGGCAGGTGTTCAACGCCACCGTTGCCAAGATCCACGACCTGATCCAACTGGTTGGCCAGACCGTCTCGGAAGTGGAGCGCCAGGCCATCCGTGTCCAGCAGGTGTCCGAGGAGAGCAACCTCGCCGTCGCCGGGCAACGCAACCAGATCGAGCAGGTCGCCACCGCCATGAACCAGATGTCTGCCACCGCCCAGGAAGTGGCCCGCAGCGCCGCCGCCGCCGTCGGCAGCGCCCACAGCGTCAACGAGGAGACCGTCAACGGCCGCAGCCTGGTGGAGTCCCAGCTGGGCAGCATCGAGCGCCTGGCCCACGAGATCGAACGGTCGGTGAACGTCATCAACCAGTTGGCGGCTGACAGCGCCTCCATCAGCCGAGTGCTGGAAGTGATCAAGGGCATCGCCGAGCAGACCAACCTGCTCGCCCTCAACGCCGCCATCGAAGCTGCGCGCGCTGGTGAGCAGGGGCGCGGGTTCGCCGTGGTCGCCGACGAGGTGCGCACCCTCGCCAAGCGCACCCAGCAGTCCACCGAGGAGATCGAACAGATGATCGCCCGCCTGCAGGGCGGTGTCGGCGCGGCCGTGAAGGCGATGAACACCAGCCACCAGATGGCCGACGGCACCGTCAACCAGTCCGGCCGCGTGCAGCAGGCACTGGAGAACATCCTCGGCGCCGTGGGCATGATCGTCGATCAGAACCAGCAGATCGCCGCCGCCGCCGAGCAGCAGACCGCCGTCGCCCACGACATCGACCAGAACATCGTCGAGATCAACAGCGCCGGCGAGCGCACCGCCCAAGGCGCCAGCCAGACCGAACAGGCCAGCCGTCAGTTGTCCGACCTGGTCGCGCGGCTCAAGCAACTGATCGGCGCGTTCCGCGTTTAATCGAGGGTGCCACGCCAGAGCCCGCCAACCGGCGGGCTTTTTCGTTTCCTGGGGGCTGGTGTGCTGAAGCGGAGCGCCCTCCGTGCTGTGGATAAGGTGCAGCCCGGGCTTCAGCCCGGGAAAGGCGCCCAGCCGAACAGCTCGCAGGCGTTCCGGCTGCTGGCCGCCGCCAGGGCATCCGGCGTCAGCCCCATCAGTTCGGCGAGGTTGGCGCAGATCGCCGGCAGGTATTCCGGGCTGTTGCGCTGGTGCGGGTGCATGGAGGGCGCCATGTCCGGCGCATCGGTCTCCAGCACGATGGCGTCCAGGGGCAGGCGCGGCACCACCTTGCGCAGGCGGTTGGCCTGGGGCCAGGTGGGCGCGCCACCCAGGCCCAGGCGGAAGCCCAGCTTCAGGTATTCGCGGGCTTCCTCGTAGCTGCCGGCGAAGGCGTGGACGATGCCGCCCCGGGCAGGGCTGATGCGCTTGAGGGTGGCGATCACCGCCGCGTGGCTGCGGCGCACGTGCAGCAGGGCCGGCAGTTGCAGATCGACGGCCAGCGCCAGTTGCGCCTCGAACAGCGCCTGCTGGGCGTCGCGGTCGAGTTCTGGGAGGAAGTAGTCGAGGCCGATCTCGCCCACCGCACACAGCTTCGGGTGGCCTGCCAGGGCCTCCAGGCGCTGGCGCAGGGCCGCCAGGTGCTCGGGGCGGTGGTCGGCGAGGTAGATGGGGTGCAGGCCGAAGGCGGCGTACAGGTCCGGTTCGGTCTCGGCCAGGTGCCAGATGCGCGCCCAGTTGGCCTCGAACACCCCCATCAGCACCTGCCGCTCCACGCCCAGCGCACGGGCGCGCTGCAGCACGGCCGGGCGGTCGGCGTCGAACTCGGGGAAGTCCAGATGGGTGTGGGTGTCGATCAGCATGGCGGTCGGTCGCCTGGGTGGCTGGCTGTCAGCCTAGCCCAGAGGCGCCGCCAGCGGGCGGCGCCTCCGTGCCGAGGGGGCGAATCAGTGGTGTTCGCGGGTGGCGCGGAATTTCACGTCCGGCCAGCGTTCTTCCATCAGGCTGAGGTTCACGCGGGTCGGCGCCAGGTAGGTGAGGTGGCCACCGCCGTCCACGGCGAGGTTCTCGAAGGCCTTGTCCTGGAATTCCTTGAGCTTCTTCTCGTCCTTGCACTCGATCCAGCGCGCCGACCAGACGTTGATCGCCTCGTAGGCGCACTCCACCTTGTATTCCTCCTTCAGGCGGCTGGCGACCACGTCGAACTGCAGCACGCCCACGGCGCCGAGGATGATGTCGTTGTTGCGCTCGGGGAAGAACACCTGGGTGGCGCCTTCCTCGGCCAGCTCCTGCAGGCCCTGGCGCAGTTGCTTGGACTTCAGCGGGTCTTTCAGGCGCACGCGGCGGAACAGCTCCGGGGCGAAGTGCGGGATGCCGGTGAAGCCCAGGGCCTCGCCTTCGGTGAAGGTGTCGCCGATCTGGATGGTGCCGTGGTTGTGCAGGCCGATGATGTCGCCGGCGAAGGCCTCTTCCAGTTGCTCGCGCTCGCTGGAGAAGAAGGTCAGCGCGTCGGCGATCTTCACGTCCTTGCCCAGGCGCACGTGGCGCATCTTCATGCCCTTCTCGTACTTGCCCGAGCAGATGCGCATGAAGGCGATGCGGTCGCGGTGTTTCGGGTCCATGTTCGCCTGGATCTTGAACACGAAGCCGGAGAATTTCTCCTCGGTGGGCTCGACGCTGCGCTCGTGGGTGGCGCGGGGCAGCGGCTTGGGCGCCCAGTCGACGATGCAATCGAGTACCTGGTCGACACCGAAGTTGCCCAGCGCGGTGCCGAAGAACACCGGGGTCATCTCGCCCTTGAGGAAGGCGTCCTTCTCGAAGACGTGGCAGGCGCCCTGCACCAGCTCCAGCTCTTCGAGGAAGTTGTCGTACAGGTCGCCCAGGTGCGCGCGGGCCTCGTCGGAGTCCAGCTTCTCGATGACCTTGGTCTCGATGCGCTCATGACCGTGGCCCGGCACGTAGACGATGATCTTGTCCTCGGCCAGGTGGTACACGCCCTTGAACTCCTTGTAGCAGCCGATCGGCCAGGTGATGGGCGCGGCCTTGATCTTCAGCACCGCCTCGATTTCGTCGAGCAGCTCGATGGGGTCGCGGATGTCACGGTCGAGCTTGTTGATGAAGCTGACGATGGGCGTGTCGCGCAGGCGGCAGACTTCCATCAGCGCAATGGTGCGCGGCTCGACGCCCTTGCCGCCGTCGAGGACCATCAGCGCCGAGTCCACCGCCGTCAGGGTGCGGTAGGTGTCTTCGGAGAAGTCTTCGTGGCCGGGGGTGTCGAGTAGGTTGATCATGTGCTCGCGGTAGGGGAACTGCATCACCGAGGTGGTGATGGAGATGCCGCGCTGCTTCTCCATTTCCATCCAGTCGGAGGTGGCGTGACGGTCGGACTTTCGCGACTTAACGGTGCCGGCGACGGCAATCGCCTTGCCCATCAGCAGCAGCTTCTCGGTGATGGTGGTCTTACCGGCGTCCGGGTGGGAAATGATGGCGAAGGTGCGGCGTTTGGCGACTTCGGCGGCCTGGATGGTCATGGGTGCTTGCCTGGCTGGAAACGAGGGCGGGCAGGGAGCCCGGAAAAGCGCGGGATTATAGCGGATCGCCGGCCTCAATAGAGGCCGACGGTCCGTTGCAAAGGGCTAGTGTGCTTCGTGTTCGCCGCGAGGCGCCTGGCCGGGGTAGATCCAGCGCACCAGCGAGCCGATCGACAGGCCCTGCACCAGGATCGACACCAGCACCACGATGTAGGTCAGGGTCAGCAGCAGGTCGCGTTCGGGGCCGGCGGGCAGGGCCAGCGCCAGGGCCACCGAGATGCCACCGCGCAGGCCGCACCAGGTGAGGATGCGGACCGCACCCTTGGGGACCTGGCGGCGACCGATGGCCTTCTGCCGCAGCAGGACGATGGCCGGTGCCAGGGTCAGCAGGCGCGACAGTTGCACCGACGCCCCCAGGGCCAGGGCGGCGGCGACGTGCAGCCAGGTCAGCGGCAGCAACAGCAGCTCCAGGCCGATCAGCGCGAACAGCAGGGCGTTGAGGATCTCGTCGATCAGCTCCCAGAACTTGTCCAGGTAGCGGCGGGTCTCGTCCGACATGGCCAGGGTGCGGCCGTGGTTACCGATGATCAGGCCCGCCACCACCATCGCCAGCGGTGCCGACACGTGCAGGTGGTTGGCCAGTGCCGCGCCACCGATCACCAGCGCCAGGGTCAGCATCACCTCAACCTGGTACTGATCGATGCTGCGCATCATCAGGAACACCCCGTAGCCCAGGGCCGCGCCGAACAGCACGCCGCCCACCGCCTCGTGCAGGAACATCCCGGCCACGCCGGCCACCGTGGGCGCCTCGCCCAGGTTCAGCACGCTCAGCAGGATGGCGAACACCACCACCGCCGTACCGTCGTTGAACAGCGACTCGCCGACGATGGTGGTCGCCAGCGGCTTCGGCGCCCCGGCGGACTTGAGGATGCCCAGCACCGCGATGGGATCGGTGGGGGAGATCAGCGCCCCGAACAGCAGGCAATAGATGAAGTCCACCTGCCAGCCAAACAGCCCGAAGCTGTAGTACGCCAGCAACGCCACCGCGAGGGTGGACACCAGCACCCCGGCGGTGGCCAGCAGGCCGATGGGCCACTTGTAGCTGTGCAGGTCGCGCAGGTCCACGTGCAGCGCCCCAGCGAACAGCAGCGCGGGGAGGAACCAGGTCATCAGCACCGAGGAGAAGTCGATGCGCCGCAACAGCTCGCGGGACTCCTCATGGAGAATCGGGAAGCCCAGCTCGGACAGGCCGATGGCGATGGCCGAGAACAGCAGCGCCGTGGCCATGATGCCGATGGTCGGTGGCAGTCGGGTGAAGCGGTAGTTGAGGTACGTGATGACGGTGGTGAAGACGATGAAGCTGGCAGCAAGATCGAGCATGCGGTTCCTTCTGGTTGAGTCTGTCCGTTGAGTGGACGGGGAAGGATACGTAAGCGACCTGGCGAGGCCAACGCAAAATCCGTGAAGGGGCTCAAGAATGCGGTTTTGTGCAGCATTCCGGACGCTTCGTTGAGGATAAAAAACAATCAATCATGCAAGCGACAATCGGATGCGAAACGGCGGCATTTTCTGGTTGCCATGTAGGACATGCGGTCCTAAAGTGCGCGCCCGAACGTCCATGCTGGAAACGATCCATCCGGCTCAAGTACTGACGACGAGAGGTTACCGGCGCCCTTGCCCGGTACCGGTGATGCTCGGCGACATGCCTTGGGAAGTAGGCGAACCAAAGTGGGGAAACTGTCAGGCGTTCGCGGTTTCGTATGTCACGAAGCCACTCCACCTTTTCAGAACCGTTCAGCCATTTGGAGTCCCTAGCATGTCGATCAAGGTCGAAGACTATTTCGCACCCGCCACGTTCCAGCGCATGAAGGCCTTTGCCGATCAGCACGAGACCCCCTTCGTGGTGATCGACAAGCAGACCATCGCCGACTCCTACGACCAACTGGTCAGTTGCTTCCCCTTCGCCAAGATCTACTACGCGGTGAAGGCCAACCCGGCCACCGAGATCACCGAGCTGCTGCGCGAGAAGGGCTCCAACTTCGACATCGCCTCCATCTATGAGCTGGACAAGGTGATGAAGACCGGCGTCGGCCCGGAGCGCATCAGCTACGGCAACACCATCAAGAAAGCCCGCGACATCCGCTACTTCTACGAGAAGGGCGTGCGCCTGTTCGCCACCGACTCCGAGGCCGACCTGCGCAACATTGCCAAGGCCGCCCCCGGCGCCAAGGTCTACGTGCGCATCCTCACCGAGGGTTCCACCTCCGCCGACTGGCCGCTGTCGCGCAAGTTCGGCTGCAACCCGGACATGGCGCTGGACCTGCTGATCCTCGCCAAGCAGCTGGGCCTGGACCCCTACGGCGTGTCCTTCCACGTCGGCAGCCAGCAGCGCGACATCGACGTCTGGGACGCCGCCATCGCCAAGGTCAAGGTGATCTTCGAGCGCCTGAAGGAAGAGGACGGCATCACCCTGAAGATGATCAACATGGGCGGCGGCTTCCCGGCCAACTACATCCAGCGCACCAACAGCCTGGAGACCTACGCCGAGGAGATCACCCGCTTCCTCAAGGAAGACTTCGGCGACGAACTGCCGGAGATCATCCTCGAGCCGGGCCGCTCCCTGATCGCCAACGCCGGCATCCTCGTCAGCGAAGTGGTGCTGGTGGCGCGCAAGTCCCGCACCGCCGTCGAGCGCTGGGTCTACACCGACGTGGGCAAGTTCTCCGGCCTGATCGAAACCATGGACGAATCCATCAAGTTCCCCATCTGGACCGAGAAGAAGGGCGAGATGGAAGAAGTGGTCATCGCCGGCCCCACCTGCGACAGCGCCGACATCATGTACGAGAACTACAAGTACGGCCTGCCGCTGAACCTGGCCAGCGGTGACCGCCTCTACTGGCTCTCCACCGGGGCCTACACCACCAGCTACAGCGCAGTGGAGTTCAACGGCTTCCCGCCGCTGAAGTCCTACTACCTGTAAGGGCTTCACCCCCGACAAGGCTCGCCTTCGCGGCGGGCCTTGTCGTTTTCGTGTAGGTGGAATCCGTTTGCCGCAAGGGCATTTCCCAAGCGTGCTTTTGCGGATGTTCATGAGAATCCTTATCAAATAGGTTGCCTCCCCTCACCACCGGGAGGACCTTCCATGAAACGCCTTGCCCTGCGCCCGCAACCGGGCCCACGCACCCTGCTCGCCGTCGGCATCGGCCTGGCCGCCGGCCCCCTCGTCGCCGCCGAGCCATCGCGCAGCAGCACCAGCCTGGAGCTGGAGACGCTGCACGTCGAGGAGCGGCGCAGCGAAAGCTACCGCACCGAACGCTCCGCTTCGGCGAAGAACGCCGTGCCCCTGCTCGACACCCCCCAGACCATCACCGTGGTGCCCGCCGAGGTGATGCGTGACCAGCAGGCCCTGAGCCTGCGCGAGGTGCTCTCCAACGTCTCCGGCATCACCTTCAACGCCGGGGAGGGCGGCGGCGGCTCGGGGGACAACCTCAACATCCGTGGCTTCTCCGCCAGCACCAACCTGCAGATCGACGGGCTGCGCGACAGCGCCCAGAACAACCGCACCGACACCTTCAACATCGAGCAGGTGGAAGTCATCAAGGGCCCCAACTCGGTGTTCGGCGGCGCCGGCACCACCGGCGGCAGCGTCAACCAGATCAGCAAGCAGCCAGGCCTCGAAGCCTTCAGCCGGCTCGGCCTGGGCCTGGGCAGCGACCACTACCGGCGCCTCACCCTGGACACCAACCAGCCGCTGCAGGACCTGGGCAGCGGCAGTGCCTTCCGCCTCAACCTCATGGCCCACGACGACGAGATCCCCGGCCGCAAGCGCCTGGAGCGCGAGCGCTGGGGCATCGCCCCCTCGCTGCTGCTGGGCCTGGGCGAGGACACCAGCCTGACACTCAGCTACTTCCACCAGCGTGACGACAACGACCCGGACTACGGCGTCCCGGCCTTCGACGGCAAGCGTGTCGCCGGGGTCAAGCGCAACGCCTACTTCGGCTGGCGCAACCTCGATCGCGAGCGCATCGACAGCGACGCCTTCACCGTGCGCCTGGAGCACCGCTTCAACGACCAGTTGAGCCTGCAGAACCTCACCCGCTACAGCGAGGTCGAGCGCGACACGGTGATCTCCGCCGCCCACATCAACCTCGACCGCCGCCGCAGCAGTGGCCAACCCCCGGGCCCCGTCCTCGCCCCCGGCCAGTACCTGCCCGCCGGCCCCCAGGCCTACGGCCGCGACGTCACCAGCCGCATGTGGATCAACCAGACCAACCTCACCGCCGAGTTCGACATCCTCGGCATCGGCCACACCCTGGTGACCGGCGCAGAGTTCTCCCGCGAGACCTACCACCGCACCACCTATGACTACGGCCTGAAGTTCCCTGACGAGGGCTACCCGCTGGCCGATCCGCCCGGCTACTGGAGCGGGCCGGCCCAGCGAAGCAACTCCGGCTACCTCGCCACCCGCCTTTACGACCGCGCGCTCTATGCCTTCGACACCCTGGCCCTGAACCCGCAGTGGGACCTCAACCTCGGCCTGCGCTACGACTGGCTCGACGGCGACGCAGACGACTACAGGCTCACCAAGGGCAACTGGGTGGCCACCGACAATCGCTCCAGCGACGAGCACCTCAGCGGCCGTGCCGGGCTGGTCTACAAGCCGGTTGAGAACGGGCGCTTCTACCTGGCCTACGGCACCTCCTTCAACCCCAGTGCGGAGAACATTGCCACCAGCGGCGGCGGCCTCAGCGCCGACACCGAGAAGCTCGACCCGGAGAAGAACCGCACCTGGGAACTGGGCACCAAGTGGGAGCTGCTGGAGCGGCGCTTGCAGTTGGACGCCGCGCTGTTCCGGGTGGAGAAGCTCAATGCCCGCACCAAACTTGTCGACGGCACCACTGTCCTGGCCGGCAACCAGCGCGTGCAGGGGCTGGAACTGGGGCTGACCGGCGAGCTCAGCGAGCGCTGGAAAGTGTTCAGCACCTTCACCTTCATGGACAGCGAGACCCTCAAGGCCGTCAACGAGCGCGTCGGCGTCTCGGCCAAGGGCCAGGCCCTGGCCAACACCCCGCCGCAGTCGTTCAACCTCTGGTCCACCTACGACTTCGACGGTGGCTGGCGCGTCGGCTACGGCGCGCGCTACGCCAGCCAGCGCAACCTCACTGCCGGCAATGACGGCGTCAAGCTCGCCGCCTACTGGGTCCACAGCGCCATGCTCGGCTACCGGGTCAGCGACTCCTTCGACCTGCAACTGAACCTGGACAACCTGTTCGACCGCCAATACGTCGAGCGCGTCCGCACCCAGCTTGGCACCCAGCAGGGCACGGGTAGCCAGGGCGCCCGCTCCTCTGCCATCGAGTACGGCGACGCCCGCGCCGCCACCCTCAACGCCACCCTGTCGTTCTGACGGCTCCGCCGCGCCTGCGGGCGCGGCGCTTTGTCCCGGTTCCTTGGCTGCCGGCAGGCGAGTAAGATGAGCGCCTCATTTGCGAACGCTTATCAGCAGCCTTTGTTCGGCCCGGGAGGGTAGCCCGCGTGATGTTCCATATCCCCGACGTCCTCACCGCCGACGAAGTGCGCCAGTGCCGCGAAGCCCTGGAGCGCGCCGCCTGGGTGGACGGACGCAGTACCGCCGGACACATGGCCGTGCGCAGCAAGGACAACCAGCAACTGGCCCCGGACGACCCCCTCGCGCAGCAGATCGGCGACTTCATCGTCGACCGCCTCGGCAGCCACCCGCAGTTCATCGCCGCCGCCCTGCCGCTCAAGGTGCTGCCGCCGCGCTTCAACCGCTACAGCGGCGGCGGCACCTACGGCAACCACATCGACAACGCCATCTTCAGCGTCCCCGGCACCCACCACCGGGTGCGCAGCGACCTGTCCGCCACCCTGTTCTTCTGCGACCCGGACGACTACGAGGGCGGCGAACTGGTGGTGGAAGACACCTACGGCAGCCACCGGGTCAAGCTGCCCGCCGGGCATCTGGTGCTCTACCCCGGCAGCAGCCTGCACCGCGTCGAACCGGTCACCCGTGGTGCGCGGCTGGCCGCCTTCTTCTGGATCCAGAGCCTGGTGCGCGAGGACAACCAGCGCGCCATGCTGCTGGAGCTGGACGGCGCCATCCAGCAGCTCGGCCAGAGCGTGCCCGAGCACCCTGCGCTGGTGCAGCTTTCCGGCGTCTACCACAACCTGTTGCGGCACTGGTCGACCACCTGAGACCTGAGGAACGCCCCATGAGCCTGCCGCCGTTGCCGCGGATTCCCGCCGAGATCGTCGCCGTCGGCGACTACGAGGCCTTCGCCCGTGAGCGCATGAGCCCCGCCGCCTGGGCCTACCTCAGCGGCGGCGCGGCGGACGAGCAGACTCTGGCTGACAACCTCGCCGCGTTCCGCCGCGTGCGCCTGCTCAACCGGGTGCTGGAAGACCTGGGCAGCGGCGACACCCGCGTGCAGCTCGGCGACCTGACGCTGGATTACCCCATCCTGCTCGCCCCGGTGGCCTTCCAGCGCCTGGCCCACCCGGACGGCGAACTGGCCAGCGCCCTGGGCGCCTCGGCCATGGGCGCTGCCCTGGTGGTCAGCACCCAGGCCAGCGTCAGCCTCGAAGCCATCGCCCGGGCCGCCCAGGCGCCCCTCTGGTTCCAGCTCTACATCCAGCCGGACCGCGACTTCACCCGCGAGCTGGTGCGGCGCGCCGAAGCTGCGGGCTACCGCGGCCTGATGGTCACCGTGGACGCCCCGGTCAACGGCCTGCGCAACCGCGAGCAGCGTGCCGGCTTCCAACTGCCCGACGGCATCGAGGCGGTGAACCTGCGGGGCATGCGCACATTGCCCCCCAGCGTGGCCCAGCCCGGCGCCAGTCCGCTGTTCGGCAGCACCCTGCTGCAGCACGCGCCCACCTGGCGCGACCTGGAATGGCTGCAATCCCTGACGCACCTGCCGGTGTGGGTGAAAGGCGTGATGAACCCTCTCGACGCCGTGCGCGCGGTGGAGCAGGGCGTGGCCGGCATCGTCGTGTCCAACCATGGCGGGCGCACCCTCGACGGCCTGCCGGCGACGCTGGACGTGCTGCCGGCCATCGCCGACGCCGTGGCCGGGCGCGCGCCGCTGATCCTCGACGGCGGCGTGCGGCGCGGCAGTGACGTATTCAAGGCCCTGGCCCTGGGCGCCCGCGCGGTCATGGTGGGGCGGCCCTACGTCCAGGCCCTGGCCACGGCGGGGGCCTCCGGCGTCGCCCATGTGCTGCACCTGCTGCGCACCGAGCTGGAGGTGACCATGGCGCTCACCGGCTGCTCCACCCTGGCCGCCATCGACCGATCTCGCCTCTGGCCCAACACCTGACATTCGTTCTGACCCGATGCACGTTCGCCGCCGGCACCCGCTTCTGAACCGGCCGGATCTCGGCATTTCGGATCTTTTGTCAGGGCTTTTGCCAATATTCATTGATTGATTTGGTGTGTAGGGTATTTCCGAATTTTGTAAAGATTGTGTAAAGATGGGTAGGTAAATATTTACTGATAAACATTCGCAAATAGAATCGCGCCCCATCTTCAGTGGGGAGTGATTCTTATGAGCAACAAGAACGGCCTACCGCAACGCGCGCTGCTGGCTTCCGCCATCGGCCTGGTTTCCGCCTCGGCCAGCGGCCTGGCCCTGGCGGCTGATACGAATAAACTCGAACTCGGCACCGTCAACGTCGACGGCAAGGCCGAGAAGACCTACAAGGTCACCGAGTCGGCCTCCGCCAAGTACACCGCACCACTGCTGGACACCCCGCAGACCGTCACCGTCGTCCCCAAGGAGATCATCCAGGAGCAGCAGGCCCTGAGCCTGCGCCAGGTGCTCTCCAACGTCTCCGGCATCACCTTCAACGCCGGCGAGGGCGGTGGCGGCTCCGGTGACAACATCAACATCCGTGGCTTCTCCGCCAACAGCAACATCCAGATCGACGGCCTGCGCGACAGCGCCCAGACCAGCCGCACCGACACCTTCAACATCGAGCAGGTCGAGGTCATCAAGGGCCCGAACTCGGTGTTCGGCGGCGCCGGCACCACCGGCGGCAGCATCAACCTCATCAGCAAGCAGCCCATGGGTCGTGCCTTCACCCGCATCGGCGCGGGCCTGGGCACTGACAACTACCACCGCCTGACCCTGGACACCAACCAGCCGCTGGAAGACCTCGGCACCGACAGCGCCTTCCGCCTGAACCTGATGGCCCACGAGAACGACGTCCCCGGCCGCGACCAGATCGACCGCGAGCGCTGGGGTGTCGCCCCGTCCCTGCGCCTGGGCTTCAGCGACGCCACCCGTCTGACCCTCAGCGCCTTCCACCAGACCGACGACAACCTGCCCGACTACGGCGTACCGGCCCTGGACGGCAAGAAGCTGGCCGGCGTCGACCGCAACGACTACTTCGGCTGGAAGAACCTGGACAAGGAAGAAATCGAGCAGAACGCGTTCACCGCCAACCTCGAACACGACTTCAACGAAAACCTGCGCCTGCAGAACCTGACCCGCTACAGCCGCGTGGACCGCGACACCGTGGTGTCCGCCTCCCACGTCAACCTGACTGGCGTACCCGCCGGCAACTACAAGCCCGCCGGCCCGCAGGCCTACGGCCGTGATGCCACCACCGAGCTGTGGATCAACCAGACCAACCTGCGCATCAGTGCCGACACCGCCGGCCTGCACCACGAGATCGTCACCGGCGCGGAAATCTCCCGCGAGGAGTACGCGCTCAAGACCTATAACCACGGCCTGGGCACCGCTGCCGCTCCGTATCCGAACACCGGCTTCGGCGTCTCCAACCCGCCTGGCTACTGGAACGGTCCGGTCGCCAAGACCACCACCGGCTACACCGAGAACACGCTGGACAACAAGGCCGTGTACGTCTTCGACACCATCGCCCTGAACGAGCAGTGGGACCTGAACATGGGCCTGCGCTACGACTGGTTCGACGGCAAGAGGAAGACCTTCTCCGGCGCCAAGGCGCAGACCGGCAGCTTCTCCTCCAATGACAAGAAGCTCAGCAGCCGCGCCGGCCTGGTCTACAAACCGGTGGAGAACGGCCGCTTCTACGTCGCCTGGGGCAACTCCTTCAACCCGAGTGCCGAAAGCATCGCCTCCAGCGGTGGCGGCCTGACCGCACTGACCGAGAACCTGGACCCGGAGAAGAACGAGACCTGGGAGCTGGGCACCAAGTGGGAACTGCTGGCCGGCCGCCTCGAACTGGACGGCGCGCTGTTCCGCGTCGACAAGACCAACGCCCGCGAAACCATGGCCGACGGTTCCACCCAACTGGCCGGCAAGCAGCGCGTGCAGGGTGTCGAACTGGGTGTGACCGGCCACATCAGCGAGCGCTGGGACGTCTTCGCCAACTACACCTTCCTCGACAGCGAGACCCTCAAGGCTGCCGACACCGCCGCCGGCATCGCCCGTGAAGGCCAGGCGCTGGGCAACACCCCGCCGCGTTCGCTGAACCTGTGGACCACCTACGAGCTGCCCGCCGGCTGGACCCTGGGCTACGGCGCCCGCTACGTCAGCGAGCGCAACGTCAGCTCCAGCACCACCGCCAAGCTGGACGCCTACTGGGTGCACAACGCCATGCTCGGCTACAAGGTCAACGAGAACCTCGACCTGCAGCTGAACGTCAACAACCTGTTCGACAAGGACTACGTGGAGCGTGTGCGCCAGCAGAACGGCACTAACGCCCGCTCGTCCGCCATCGAATACGGTGACGCCCGCTCGGCGATCCTCTCTGCCACCTACTCGTTCTGATAGGGGGGCCGTGAGCCGCGCACCAGAGCGGCTCACGGCCTGGCTGTAAATAAAAGGTAAAACTTCGGAAACGCGATCTAATGCGTCACGTTCTCAAATAGAATCGCCGCGTTCCGGCATGGTTGCCGTTCCGATCCAGCGATACGGCAGGCCGCTCGGCCTGCTTCCGAGGACTGACACGTGTTCAAGAAGATCCTGTTCCAGTTGCACTGGCTGCTCGGCATCAGTGCAGGGCTGGTGCTCTCAATCATGGGCGTCACCGGGGCGGCCTACAGCTTCCAGGAGGAGATCCTCGAGCTGTTCAACCGCGACACCCTCCAGGTCGAGGTGCGCGAGGGCGGCGTGTTGCCCCCCGCCGAGCTGGTCAGCCGCATCGAAGCCGCCGCAGGCAAAACGGTCGCCGGCCTCTGGGTACGCACCGAAGGCGGCGAAGCCGCACGGGTCTTCTTCACCCCGCCACCGGGCGAACGCCGTGGCCCCATGCGCTGGTTCGACCCCTACACCGGCGAACTGCTGGGCGAACCTTCCGGCGAGGCCTTCTTCGGCCTGATGCTGCAACTGCACCGCTTCCTCGCCATGGGCGAAACCGGCAAGCAGATCACCGCCGCCAGCACCCTGGCCCTCATCTTCTTCTGCCTCTCCGGCCTTTACCTGCGCTGGCCGCGCCAGGCCGCGAGCTGGCGTGCCTGGCTGACCCTGGACTGGTCGCGCAAGGGCCGCAGCTTCAACTGGGACCTGCACGCCGTGGCCGGCACCTGGTGCCTGCTGCTGTACCTCCTGGCCGCGCTGACCGGCCTGTTCTGGTCCTACGAGTGGTACCGCGAAGGCCTCAACCGCTTGCTCGCCGACGCCCCTGCCGGGCAGCAGGGCAAACCGGGCGAGCGTCGTGGCCGACCCGGCGGCATGCAGGCCCCCGCCGGCCCGCCGCTGGTGGTGGACTACGACGCCGTGTGGGCGAGCATCCGCGACGCCGCAGGCCCGGAGCTGAGCGCCTACAACCTGCGCCTGCCCCCGGTGGGCGGCCAGCCGGCCACCGTCTTCTTCCTGCTCAAGGACGCCGCCCACCCGCGCGCCCTCAACCAGATCACCCTCGACCCGGCCACCGGCGCCGTCAGCCGGGTGGAGCGCTACACCGAGAAGAGCTTCAAGGCCCAGTTGCTCACCAGCGTCTATGCCCTGCACGTGGGCGAGTACTTCGGCCTGCCGGGGCGCATCCTGATGATGCTGGCGAGCCTGGCCATGCCCCTGTTCTTCATCACCGGTTGGCTGCTCTACCTCGACCGCCGCCGCAAGAAGCGCGCGGTACGGGCCGCCCGTGGCGACCTGGGCGGGCAGGGCGGGGCCGATGCCTGGCTGGTGGGGTTCGCCAGCCAGAGCGGCTTCGCCGAACAACTGGCCTGGCAAACCGCCGGCCAACTGCAGGCTGCCGGCGTGCCGGTGCGCGTGAAATCCCTGGGCGAACTGGACGCCGGACAACTGGCCCAGGCCCGCAATGCCCTGTTCGTGGTCAGCACCTTTGGTGATGGCGAGGCGCCCGACAGCGCCCGCGGTTTCGAGCGCCGCGTGCTCGGCCAGGCCTCGGCCCTGGGCGAGCTGCGCTACGCCGTGCTGGCCCTGGGAGATCGCCAGTACCAGCACTTCTGCGGTTTCGCCCACCGCCTGCAGGACTGGCTCGCCGACCAGGGCGCGCTGACCCTGTTCGATACCGTCGAGGTGGACAACGGCGACGGCCAGGCCATCCAGGCCTGGCAGCGGCACCTGGCGACGCTCTCCGGCAGCGACGTGGTGCCCACCTGGGAAGAGGCACCCTTCGAGACCTGGACCCTGAGCGCCCGCGAGCACCTCAACCCCGGCAGCCAGGGCGCCTCCACCTGGCGCCTGAGCCTGAGCGCGCCGGCTGGCACCACGGCCCAGTGGGATGCCGGCGACCTGGTGGACATCCTGCCCTGCCAGGGTGAACCGGTGGTGGCCGCCTGGCTGGCCCGCCACGGCCTGGACGGCGAAGCGGCGGTGCAGCTCGACGGCCGCACCCTGCCGCTGCGCCAGGCACTGGAAGGGCGCGTGCTGCCGGACAGCTTCGAACACCTGGTCGGGCTGCACGCCCAGGCCCTGGTGGATGCCCTGGTACCGCTCGCCCAGCGCCAGTACTCCATCGCCTCGCTGCCGGCCAACGGCACCCTGGAGCTGATCGTGCGCCAGGAAAGCCGCGCCGACGGCGCCCTCGGCATCGCCTCCGGCTGGCTCACCCACTACCTGCCGGTGGGCGCCAGCGTGCCGCTGCGCCTGCGCCGCAACGCCCGCTTCCACCTCGCCGAAGCCGACACGCCGGCCATCTTCATCGGCAACGGCACCGGCCTGGCCGGCCTGCGCAGCCTGCTGCAGGCCTCCATCCGCGCGGGCCGCCGCCGTAACTGGCTGTTGTTCGGCGAGCGCAACCAGGCCCACGACTTCTATTGCCGCGAAGAGATCGAAGGCTGGCTCGCGCGGGGCGAACTGGAACGCCTGGACCTGGCGTTCTCCCGTGACCAGGCGCAGAAGGTCTACGTGCAGGACCGCCTGCGCGAGGCCGCCGACCAGGTGCGCGCCTGGGTCGAAGCGGGTGCCGTGTTCTACATCTGCGGCAGCCTGGAGGGCATGGCCGGCGGCGTGGATACCGTGCTGCGCGAGATCCTCGGCGACGAGGGCCTGGAGCGCCTGGCCAGCGAAGGGCGCTACCGCCGCGACGTGTACTGATCGCCCGCCCGGTTCCGCTGCCCGTGCCTGGGTAGCGGAACCCCGGACTGAAGTCCGGGCCACGGCGCTCCGCTGTGGATAACTGCACAAACGCCACCTCGCGTGGGTCGCACTCTGTCGCCATAATCACGCGATGAAAAATCGAATCCTGCTGAACTGCGACATGGGCGAAAGCTTCGGCGCCTGGACCCTGGGCGACGACGAGCACGCCATGCCCCTGGTGGACCAGGCCAACCTGGCCTGCGGTTTCCACGCCTCCGACCCCCTCACCATGCTCAACACCGTCGAACTGGCGGTGGACCATGGCGTCACCATCGGCGCCCACCCAGCCTACCCGGACCTGGTGGGCTTCGGCCGGCGGCGCATGGAGCTGTCCCCCGAGGAGGTGCGCGCCGTAGTGCTGTACCAGATCGGCGCGCTGGACGCCTTCTGCCGCGCCGCCGGCACCCAGGTCGCCTACGTCAAGCCCCACGGTGCCCTGTACAACGACCTGGTGCGCAACGACGCCCTGCTCGAAGCGGTGCTCGACGCCTGCGCCAGCTACCGCAAGGGCCTGCCGCTGATGGTGCTGGCCCTGGCCGACAACCGCCGCGAGCTGCAACTGGCCGACGCCGCCGACGTGCCGCTGATGTTCGAAGCCTTTGCCGACCGCGCCTACCTCTCCGACGGCCAGCTCGCCCCCCGGCGCCTGCCTGACGCGGTACACCGCGACCCCGAGCAGATCATCGACCAGGCGGTGGCCATCGCCCGGGGCGAGTCTTTCCCCGACATCGACGGCAAGCCGCTGCAACTGGTGGCCGACAGCCTCTGCGTACACGGCGACAACCCCGAGTCCCTGGCGGTGCTGCGGCGCCTGCGAGCCCACCTGGACGCCTCATGATCCGCCTTGAGCCGGTCGGCGCCGAAGCCCTGTTGCTGGTGCTGGCCGACACACCGGACGCCTACCTGCCGCAGCGCATCGCCTGCCTTGCCGAAGCCATCCACCAGCGGCTCGGCCCGCAGCTCCGGGAGCTGGTGCCGGGCTGGACCACCCTGCTGCTGCACTACGACCTGCTGCTGACCGACCCCACCCGGCTGGCCGCCGACCTGGCACCGCTGCTGGAGCAGTGGCAGTCGGCTCCGCCGCCCGACGAGCAAGGGCGCCTGCACCGCCTGCCGGTCTGGTACGGCGGCGAGGACCTGGGCGCGGTGGCAGAGGCCTGCGGGCTGCGCCCCGACCAGGTGATCGAGCTGCACTGCGCGGTGGAATACCGCGTCGGTGCCATCGGCTTCGCCCCCGGCTTTGCCTACCTGGGCGAACTCGACGCCCGGCTCGCCCTGCCGCGCCGGGCCACCCCGCGCACCGGCGTTCCCGCCGGCAGCCTGGCCATCGCCGAACGGCAGACGGCCATTTATCCACAGGCCTCCCCGGGCGGCTGGCACCTGCTGGGCCTGTGCCCGCAGCGCCTGTTCGACCCCGCCCAGGCGCCGCCTTGCCCGCTGGCGCTGGGGGATCGGGTGCGCTTCGAACCCATCGACGAGGCCACCTACCGCCGCGCGTGCGTAGCGCCATGAGCGGCCTGCGCGTCATCAAGGCCGGCCCGCTGAGCCTGCTGCAGGACGGCGGCCGGCACGGCTGGCAGCACCTGGGCGTGTCCCCCTCGGGCCCCATGGACCGCCATGCCGCCGCCTGGGCCAACCGCCTGCTGGAAAACGCACAGACGGCACCACTGCTGGAGATCGCCCTGGGCGGCGTCGAGCTGGAAAGCCTCGGCGACACCTGGCTGGCCCTCTGCGGGGCGGAGCTGCCCATCCACCTGGACGGCGTGGTGCGGCCGAACTGGTCGCGCTTTCGCGTGCGCGCCGGGCAGCGCCTCAGGCTCGGTTTCGCCCGCAGCGGCCAGCGGGCCTACCTGGCCATTGCCGGTGGCTTTCGCGTCGAACCGGTGCTGGGCAGCGTCGCCTGCCAGGCCCGCGAAGGCCTGGGCGGGCTGGACGGCCGAGGCACGCGCCTGGCCGACGGCGACCTGTTGCCGGGCGGGGGCGGGCAGTTCGCCCGTGGCGCCAGCGTCCCCTGGCCCTGGCAGCCGGACTACCGCGCCGAACGCCCGCTGCGGGTGATGCTGGGCGGTGATGCCGCGCTGTTCACGCCCTCCGAGGTGCAGGCCTTCTTCGCCCAGCCCTGGCAGCTCAGCCCGCAGTCCGACCGCATGGGTGCTCGCCTCAAGGGCGCGCCGCTGAGCCCGCCCAAGCGCCAGTGGTCCCTCGGCGTGGTGCGCGGCACCGTGCAGGTGCCGTCGGACGGGCAGCCGATCATCCTCCAGGCCGACCACCAGACCATGGGCGGCTACCCCATCCTCGGCTGGCTTCACCCCCGCGATTGTGATCGCCTGGCCCAATGCAGCGCCCACCAGACGCTGCGCTTCGAGCCTGTGGATATCCCCACCGCCCAGGCCGACCTGCGCCAGTTCCGCCGCTTCTTCGAACCCGCAAAGCCGTAGTGTGGGTCGGGCGGCGTTCCGCTTCAGCCCACCGCCCCTGCGCTGGGCGCCGCCCGTAGGATGCGGTGAGCTCGGCGAACCGCATCAATCCCGGCCACCCACGCAACGATGGGCTTCGCACAGCTCAGCCCATCCTACGGATGCCGCCGCCGTACCCGTTGAGCACCGGTGCG